>CAZQPF010000006.1:0-88658 GCA_964595165.1 uncultured Desulfohalobiaceae bacterium | reverse complement strand
CGCGGGCGGCCCAGAAAGCCACCTGGCGTTGCTGGTCGTTGTAGCCTGGATCGACCATGACCCGGTTGAGGACCTGATTGTCCAGCCTGCCCCCAAAGCCCATGGAAACAGACAGCTCCTTGAGCCCGTCCAGGATGGCCCGGACGGCATCGATATCCGCCCGGATCTCTTCCAGGTTGCGCCGGCTGAAGGTCCGGGACTTGTATACCGGACAAAAAGCGCATTTGTTCCAGGGACAGTTGCGGGTGAAACGCAGCAGCAGGCTTCCGGCCTCGCTGGGCGGTCGGATGGGCCCTTGCTCGAAGCTAAGATTCCAGATGTTCATAGCGGCATCTCAGGTTTCGATGGCTTGAGGAATTGATGGTAGCGGTACATTGTGGCGCAGGCTTTGACCGCGTTTTCCGGAGTAGGGTAAAAGACGCTGTTGTAAGCGGCTTGTGGGATGTCGATCACGGTTTGGTTTTGGCCCTCGTTCTGGAGCCTGACTCCGAATATCGGCTTGTTGTATTGTTCCATGAATCTGGCGATGGTCCGTATATAGTCCTCTTCGAACTGAGCGAGCGTCTTGTTCGCCCGCTCCAGAATGTCCGGGCTGAAAGAGGGATCGGCCTTGGCTATGGCCTGGGTGTACTTGGCCACAAAAAGCTTGCGGCCCAAAATGCCCAGATTGATCACCGCATCGCATCCCTCCCAGGCCAGAAGGCGTTCCAGGACCTGGACCGGGAGGTCCAGGTCCCGCTCCCCGACGAGATCAACCGGGTTGGAGCGGCTCCAGTAATCCGGGAGCAGGGCATCAAAAGCCTCCACGAGCTCCGGGCTGAGCTCCGGGACCTCCAGGCCGTATTTGGCGCACAGGTCGGCAGTGATGACCCCCCAGCCCCCGCCGAGGGTCATGATCGCTACCCTGTTGCCGCGGGGCAGGGGCAGCGAGGAGAAGGCGGCTGTCAGATCCAGGAGATCCATGGGACCCTCGACCTTGATGATGCCGGCCTGCTGGCACATCCCGTTGAATACGGCGGTGTCGGAGGACAAAGCCCCGGTATGGCTCGCCGCTGCCTTGTTGCCCACCTCGGTTTCTCCGCCCTTGAGCAGCACGATGGGCTTTTTGGCGGAGACCCTTTTGGCGCTCTCAAAGAAGCGGCTCCCGTTCTTGACGCTCTCCACATAGAGCATGAGGGTCTTGGTCAGGCTGTCCTCGGCTAAGCCGTCCAGGTAGTCCTCGATGGTCAGCATGGCCTCGTTGCCGGATCCGCAGAAGCCGCGGATGCCGATGCCCTGCTGCTCGGCGAAGGATAAAAGCTGGACTCCCATATTGCCGGATTGGGAAACCATAGAGGTGGATCCGGGACGGGGGTGGACGATGCTTCCGGTACAGTAGAAGCTGATATGGGGATTGCAAAGCCCCATGGTGTTGGGTCCCATGATAATAATCCCCAGCTCCCGGGCCCTGCGGACCAGCTGTTTCTCCAGATCGCGGCCTTGCTCGCCGGCTTCGGAGAACCCGGAGGCAATGAGCACCATGTGCGAGATGCCTTTGTCCCGGAGCTGGGGCAACAGATCGAAGACCTGCTCCGCCGGGATGGTCACCACAGCCAGGTCCACCGGCTCCGGGATCTGCCCCACCGAGGAGTAGACCGGCCGGCCGCTGATCTCTCCTCCTTTGGGGTTCACCAGGAACACCCGGCCCGGGAAGTCGCCGCTCAGCACGTTGCTGGTCAACAGATGGCCCCATTTGCCCATTTTGGCCGAAGCGCCGATGAAGGCCACAGACTGGGGATAGAACAGCCTGGTAATGGACTGCGGGGCTACAGGAGGCGGGAAGGATCTTGCTCCTTCGTCCGGGCCGAGGGCCACCAGGGCGTCCACGGCCAGGACCCGGCCCTGCGGGGTGATAAGCAGGGGGTTGATGTCGATCTCCTGGACCCTGGGCTGCTCCAGACCGATCCGGGAGAGTGCGGTCAGGGTGAGGAGCAAAGACTCTTCCTCCGCTGGCGCCTCGCCGCGAAAGGACCCCAGCAGCTTGCGGGAGCGGATTTCTTGCAGCATGGAGCGGGCATCGGCCTCTTGCAGCGGGGCAAGGCGGAAGCTGACGTCAGAAAGGGCTTCGGTGTAAACGCCGCCCAGTCCGAACATAATCACCGGTCCGAACTGGGGGTCCCGGAACAGGCCGGCCACGAACTCCCGCCGGCCCTCTATCTGGGGTTGCAGGAGGAATCCTTCCAGGTCCTCACCGCCGCTCTGTCTGACCGTCCGGAAGGCGGAGCGGAGCGACTCAGGGTCGCGCAGGCCGAGATGCACCAGGCCGCGCTCGGACTTATGGGTCAGCTTCCAGCCGCAGCCTTTGAGCACAAGAGGAAAGCCGAGCTCTTCAGCCGCCTCCAGGGCCTCCTTCTCGCTCTGCACCATCCGGTCCCGGGCCACGGGAACCCCGTATTGGCGCAGAATATATTGGGACTCCAATTCGTTGAGCGTTCCCCGGCCCTGTTCAGCCGCTCCCTGAATCAGAGTCGGCACATCCGTCAGGTCATGCATGGAAGAGCTCCTGGTAACTTGAGAGTTCAAAGTTCAAAGTTCACGGTTCACAGTTAAGGCAAAAAAAATCAAAGAGATAAGCAATAAGCATTCACAGTCAAGCCAGCTCGTCAATATCAGCAACAGAAACAATATGTTATTCAAAAGCTTTTGGCTGTCGAGCTGGTAAGATGCGCCGGCAAAAATTCCTTTTGCTGCGGCAGCAGTCAGCGCAGCCGAAGGCTGCGCTGACTTAGCGGCAATTTATTGAAGAAAAAGAGCATTAATAACTGTGAACCGTGAGCTTTGAATTCTCCAGATACCAGCGAGAAGGTATACTATAAAAAGAGGCACTTGGCCAGGGAGGCGGCCCGGGGCTCGGCCGCAAGGGAGTGTCTCCCCAGCGGGCTGGAGAAAGGAAAAGATCCGCCTCAGTCCCGGCTTGTTCCGGCCCTGCCTTCCAGGGCCTGCTCCAGCTCGGCCAGCAAGGGGATCTGCCCCGTGTTGATCTTTTCTTCGGCCTCGGCAAGGCTGAACCAGCCGGCCTTGTCGATCTCGGAAAACGAGGCCTGCTGGCCGGAACGGGGCGGCCACTCCAGGCTGAAGCTGTTGCTCTTTATCCTCTCAGGGTCCAGATCTCCCTTTGCTGCCAGGGCGTGCACCGTCTTGCCTCCGGGCTGCTTGACCGGGGAGAGCCAGAATCCCTCCCCGGGCGGCATATGCCCGGTTTCCTCTTCGAACTCCCTGCGGGCCGTCTCAAGCGGCGATTCCTCGGCTTGGATCTCGCCCTTGGGTATGGTCCAGGCGTGCTGATCCTTATTGGCCCACCACGGTCCGCCGGGATGAACCAGAAAGATCTGGAGCCGGTTTTCATGACGGCGGTAAAGGAGTATTCCTGCGCTCTGCTTTGCCATGGCAGATAGCAGAAGACAGCGCAGCCTCAGGCTACGCTGTCTTCTTGTTCATGTTAGTGAAGAAAAAATCATTTTTTCGATATCGAAAACATGCTCCGCGCGGTGCTTTATCGGCAGCGGCGCTTCAGGCGGCGGGGATGCCCCGCTCCTGGATCAAACAGGCCAGATCGGCCACGCGGCAGGAGTAGCCCCATTCATTGTCGTACCAGGCCATGACCTTGGCCAGATTGCCGTTCCGGATGCTGTTGAACTCCGGATCCACAATGGCCGAGCGGGGATCGCCGATGTAATCCGAAGAGACCAGAGGCTCGTCCGCCATGCCGAGGATTCCTTTTAGCTGTCCGTTCGCGGCGGCGGAGAGCTCTTCGTTCATGGCCTCGGTGGAGGTGCTGGAGTTCAGCTGGGCGGTGAAGTCCACCACGGATACCGTGGGCACCGGGACCCGCAGGGAATACCCGTCGAGCCGTCCCTCAAGCTCCGGCAGCACCTGCCCCACCGCTTTGGCCGCCCCGGTGGTGGTGGGAATGATGTTGCAGGCAGCCGCCCTGGCCCGTCTGGGATCCTTGTGGGGCAAATCCAGGATGCGCTGGTCGTTGGTGTAGGCGTGGACGGTGCACATGGAGCCCTGGATGATGCCGAACCGTCTGTGCAGGACAAAGGCAATCGGGGCCAGGCAGTTGGTGGTGCAGGAGGCGTTGGAGATGATATGATGCTTCTCGGGATCGTACTGCTCGTCGTTGACTCCGAGAACCACAGTGAAATCCTCCTCTTGGGCCGGGGCGGTGATGATTACCTTCCTGGCCCCGGCCTCCAGGTGGGCTCTGGCCTGCGGCCCGGTGCGGAAGATTCCGGTGGACTCGATAACAATATCCACCCCCTGCTCCCCCCAGGGGATGTTGCGGGGATCGCGTTCGGAGAAGTTGGCGATCTTCCAGTCGCCGATGATCATCTGGTCCGCTTCTACAAAGATCTGTTCCGGAAAGCGGCCGTAGGAGGTGTCATGCTTCAAGAGGTTGGCGTTTTTCTCCGCCTCGAAGAGATCGTTGATGGCCGCCACCTCCATGCTTTCCGAATGTCGGCTGCGAATGGCCTTCAAAACCTGTCGTCCGATGCGTCCGAAGCCGTTGATTCCGATTCTTGTTTTTGCCATGGGCTGCACTCCTGAGCTTCGTTTGTATTCGGAAGTCAGCGTGGCCGGGGGCTGCGCTGACTTAGTCGTCAAAAAGGAGAAAGCTGTATTCCGTCGTCAGCTGGTGCTCGTTCTTGAGCTTGCTGTGGGCCAGGGCGTTATGGATGGCCAAGGCGCACAGATCGGCCATGGCATTCAAGAACTCGATCTCGCTCTGATTGAACTCTCGCTCGGCATTGGAGTAGACCCGGAGCACGCCGAGCATTTCCCTTCCTTCCAGGGATAGGGGTACGGCCATGACCGAATGGATGCCTTCGGCCTTTGCCGCCTCGGGGTATTGAAAGCGGTCGTCGCTGCAGGCATCCGCAACGTAGACGTTTTTTCCGGCCAGCACCTCCTGGTCGATCCCGCTCTTGCTGACCTCGATCTTGCCCTTGCGCAGATAGCCCTGGCTGAGGCCGTAGGAGGCCGTGGCCTCCAGGAACCGCTTGTCGGAGCTGAGCAGCCGGATGCTGCAGGCCTTGACCTCCATGGCCCAGCTCACCTTTTCTGCCACCTGGTTAAAGACGATCTTGGGGTCTAGGCTGGAGTTGACCGCTTTGACCACCTGGTACAGGGTCTTGAAATAGTGTCCGAAACGATCTTCCATTTGGGACCCTCCTTGGTTTCGATCCAGGGCTCCGGGCCTGCAAAGGGAGCCTGGGACCGGATTGGGGGATGAGGCCAATGCTAACAAACAACATAATCCATCAGAGCAGGATGTCCATGCCGTTCGTTTTTTTCGGTGTTCGGGAGAATCCGATGCAGGAGGGTCAGTTGGTGGCCGGGTTCGAGTCGAGGTTCAGCCTGGACCGCCTGGAGCACCATGTGGGTGATGGGAAGTATTACCGCCTGGGTGTAACCGGCAGGAGGGTGGAGGTGACCGTAACTCTGGAGATGCTGCGTGAAAAAAGAGAACCCCCGGCCAAATAGCCGCATTTGACCGGGGGTCGGAGATGGAGGAGGATGAACAGGTTCCAGCTCTGTGTACAGCCTTTCCGGATTTGATTCCATCCCCCAAAAGTATGAGATTTGCGGCCCGGGTGGGAGCTTAGACCTAGAACTTTTTTTAGACCGGCCCGACTTTATCTCGACAGTCAAGAGTTTTTGAGTAACATATTGTTTCAACTGCTGATATTGACGAACTGCTTTGACTGCGAAAGCATTTGGCTTATCTCTTTGATTTTTTTGTCTTAACTGTGAACTCTCAAGGACTTTATGGAATGCCCTGCTATATCAGCAAGTTGAAAGATATTTCTCTCCAGCGGCCCTGTGAGATATTGACAGAATGGGCCCTATCCCCGAAGTTACCAGCGCAGTTGGCGCTTGATTCCATCCAGGAACCGGAGGGAGTTGTACTTACACCTATCTCGACAGTCAAGAGTTTTTGAGTAACATATTGCTTTGATTGCTGATATTGACGAGTTGATTTGACTGTGAATGCTTTTGACTTATCTCTTTGATTTTTTTGCCTTAACTGTGAACCGTGAACTTTGAACTCTAAAGTTCCTATGTGGCCGAAAATGAAGTAAGGATCAATGCACTGCCCGCCTCGCTCTTTGTGAACAGCTCAGGAGAACGGAATGCTCGAACACAGCGTACTGGAGGCTCTGCAAGAGATCGCGGGTCGAGAAAACGTGCTCACCGCCAAAGAGGACAGGGTCTGCTATGCCTATGATGCCTCCCAAAAGGAGGTCATTCCCGATGTTGTGGTTTTTCCCCGCACTGCCGAGGTTATAGCCCGGGTCCTGCGCCTTGCCAATGAGCATCTGATACCGGTGGTCCCCCGGGGAGCCGGAAGCGGGATGACCGGCGGGTGCGTACCGGAACAAAGAGGTCTCGTTCTGGCCTTGTCCGGATTCAATCGCATCCTGGAGATCGACACCGAGAACCTGGTGGCTGTGGTGGAGCCGGGAGTGGTCACCGCAACGCTGCAAAAGGCAGTGGAGGAGAGGGGGCTCTTCTATCCGCCGGATCCGGCCAGCATGACCTTCGCCACCATCGGAGGCAATATTGCCGAGAACTCCGGTGGTATGCGGGCCGTCAAGTATGGGACCACCAAGGACTACGTGCTCGGGTTGGAGGTGGTTTTGCCCACCGGAAAGATCATTCACACCGGATCCAAGTGCGTCAAGGATGTGGTGGGCTACAATCTGACCCAGCTTTTCGTCGGCTCCGAGGGCACCCTGGGAGTGGTCACCAAGGCCATTCTAAAGCTTATCCCGCTGCCGGAAGCCACCAAGACCCTGGCGGCCACCTTTCCCGCCATGCTGGATGCCGGCCGAACCGTGTCCGGGATTATTCAGGGCAAGATCGTTCCCACTGCCATGGAGTTTTTGGATCGCCAAACTCTTTGGTGCGTGGATCAGTATCTACAGACCGGCATCGGCGAGGGAGCCGGGGCCTTTCTGCTCGTGGAGCTCGACGGGGACATCGATCTGGTGGAGAAGAACATCAAGAAGGTCAAGGCGGTTTGCGAGCAGAACCGAGCCCTTACAGTGTCCATCGCCTCCAACCAGCAGGAGCAGGAGGAGCTCTGGCGCATGCGCCGCTCCGTTTCCCCCTCTCTATCCCACCATAAGCCCATCAGAAAGATCAACGAGGACATAGTGGTGCCCAGGGCCAGGATACCGGAGATGATCGAGGCCATCGAGGAGATAGGCGCCCGCTTTGATCAGCTCATCGTCAACTTCGGCCACGCTGGAGACGGGAACATCCATGTCAACGTCATGCCCCGCAAGGAGCCGGTGGATCAGGCCTATGCGGCAGTGGAGGCCATCTTCGACAAAACCATCGAGTTCGGGGGCCGGATCTCCGGTGAGCACGGCATCGGCATGAGCAAGCGGACGCATATCGCCAAGAACCTGGAGCCCGAGCTCATCGAGACCATGCGCTCCATCAAGCGGGCTATGGATCCCAACGGCATCCTCAATCCGGGCAAGGTGTTCCCGGAATAACAAATATGTGTAAACACGCAGCAATGCGTGTTTACACATATTTGTTATTTGGCCGGCATATTGCATTCATTTCTTGCCGTGAGGAGATGGTCCGCGGCCCGCATCCATGCAAGGCCGAATGCAACGGTCCGCTGGGAAGCGCCTCTGTTCTGCCAGCAACACGGAGGCCTCCGGTCGTTTCTGCAGCGCTCCGGAGGGGATCTCTCAATTCAATCGCGATCGTTTAGCTCGCCAGCCTGGAGGCGATACTGACGTTTTTTGACCACCGGCAAGCATGAAGAGGCTCGATATGGGCAAGGACAATGTAGTCTTTCTCGAGGTTATCGAGTGGTTCGACACCACCGGCAAGGAGATGGTGCAGCGCATCCCGGAGCAGGGATCGGGGGAGATCAAGTGGGGAGCGCAGCTCGTGGCCCGGGAGAGCCAGGCCGGCGTGTTCTTTTACAACGGCCGGGCCATCCACGTCTTCGGTCCCGGGCGGCACACCCTGAAGACGGCCAACATCCCCATCCTCAACAAGCTCATGGCCGTGCCCTGGGGGCTGGCGAGCCCTTTGCGGGCCGAAGTGTACATGGTGAACATGAAGGTCTTTCCGGACCTCAAATGGGGCACCAGGGATCCGGTCGCCTTCAAGGACTCTGAATTGGGGCTCATCCGGCTCCGGGCCTTCGGCATGTTCAATATCCGGGTGGTCCAGCCGCTTTTGTTCATCAACTCGCTCCTCGGCACCCTGCACAACCTGAGCACGGCCAACATCGAGGAGTACCTGGGCAAGGTCATTGTCTCGCGGTTCAATGACTACCTCGGTGAAGAGCTGGATTCGGTGCTCAATCTGCCGGGCCAGTACAAGGCCATTTCCAAGGGTCTAAGGCAGAGGCTCGAGGAGGACTTCAGCCGTTTCGGTCTGGCCCTGTGCGGCCTGTACATCAACTCCATCACCCCGCCGCCGGAGGTGCAGAAGGCGATAGACGACCGCAGCCGGCTGGGGGTGATCGACGATCTCGACGGCCTGGCCAAGCTCAAGGCGGCCATGTCCATGGAAAAGGCGGCCGAGAATCAAGGCGGAGCGGGAGAGGGCATGGGAGCCGGGGTCGGCTTCATGATGCCGGCCATGATGGCCAGGTACTTTCAGCAGCAGCCAGACACCGCCCAGGGAGCCAGGGGTCCCTCCGGTCAGACCTGCCCGGACTGCAAGCAGACCGTTCCGGAAGATGCGGGATTCTGTCCCTACTGCGGCCACCAGATCATGGTCATCGATCAGTGCGCCCACTGCGGCAAGAACCTTTCCCCCAAGGCCAAGTTCTGCCCCAGCTGCGGCACAGCGGTGGAAAAGGAAATGCGGCAGCAGGAAAAATTCTGTACCAACTGCGGCGCCCAGAACCTGCTGAGCGCCTCCTTCTGCAACCAGTGCGGTGAACGGCTCAGCCCTTAGACTAGAGCTGCAGTGCCCCCAGTGCGGGGCGCCGCTTACGCTTCAGGAAACGGAACGGCTTCTGCGCTGCTCCTTCTGCCGCGTTCGCCATATCGTTTCCGCCCATCCCCACGCCTGTCTCTACCTCCCGCCCAGATACGGCCGGGAAAAGCCGATTTACGTTCCCTACTGGCGGTTCAAGGGCGCGGCCTTTGCCCTGGACCGAGGAAGACTGGCCCACCGCCTCGTCGATGCCACTCGGGTGGCGCATCCGGCGGATAATTTGCCGTTTTCCCTCGGGCTCCGGGTTCAGACCCAGACCCTTCGCTTTGTGGAGCCCAAGACAGAAGGGAGCTTCCTTGCACCGCATGTCTCGCGGCGGGAGATTGTGGAGGCCATGAGCTCCAGGCTCCTGGGGCTGGAGTCGAGCCTGGAAAGAAGAGGCCTGCTTCAGACCTATGTGGGAGAGGTGGCCAGCCTGGTCTTTGCCCCGCTGGCGATGGAGGAGGGAGCGGTGTTCGACGGGCTGAGCGGCAAGCGTCTGTCCGGGTTGCAGCCCCAAGCCCTGCAGTCTGCAGAGCAGGCCGAGAGTATATCCTATCCCGAGTTCCTTCCCGCCCTGTGCCCCTACTGCGGCTGGGATCTGGCAGGGGCCAGAGACAGCCTCGTTCAGTTCTGCTCCGGCTGCAACCGGGTCTGGGCGGCGCGAGGGGGCAAGCTCGCCGAGGCTCGCGTCCGCTTTTTGCCTCCCAGGGGGAAGGAAAAGCCGCTCTACCTTCCCTTTTGGGAGCTTGAGATCCAAGGTGAGAAGCTGGGCTTGCAGCGTCGAGCCGAGCTTCTCAGGCTGGCCAACGATGTGCAGGCTGTCGGCCCGCAGCCCAAGGACGAACCTGCTGCCTGCCGAATCCCTGCCTTCAAGATCCGGCCCCGGCTCTTTCTCCGGCTGGCCTCCCAGATGACGCTGGCTCCAGGGTTCGATGAGCTCGCGAACACGCCGCAGCGCGGCAAGTACTATCCGGTGACCCTGCCCCGGGACGAGGCCATGGAAGCCCTCACCCCGGTGCTCGCCCGCCTGGCCGCGGACAAGGAGAGCGTTTTTCCCCTCCTCGCCCAAGAGAGCTTCCAGCTTGGCTCCTGCCGCCTGCTGTTCATCCCTTTCCAGCGGCAGCATTCGGATTACGTCCAGCCGCGGCTGAACATCGGGCTGCCAGGGAAGGCCCTGTTTTTTGCCAGATCATTGTAGAAGTCAGCGCAGCCTGCGGCAAATCTGACTTAATGCTCATTTTAGGGAAGAAAAAAATCATATGATGCGGGCTCTTCTGGATGTCAATCTGCTCATTGCCCTGCTCGATGAAGGGACAGCAGCCATGTTCCGGCCATGGCCTAGCTGGAAGAAGAGGTCCACCAAGGCTGGGCTTCCTGCCCAATCACGCAAAATGGGTGCATTCGCATTATGTCGCATCCCGGTTATCCGGGAGTATTGCCGGCGGCCGAGGTGGCTCAGCGTTTGGCCGAGGCTGTGGCTGGCCCGGACCACGAGTTTTGGTCCGATGATATCAGCCTCCTGGATTCTGCTTTGATAGATTGTTCCAGGCTTCTGGGGCATCGCCAGGTTACCGACATCTACCTGCTAGCACTGGCAGTCAGGAACGGAGGACGACTGGTCACTCTGGATCGGCGAATACCATTGGAAACTCCACTCTCCAACCCCTCACCCGGCACTCAGTTTGACTTCAACCTTCTTCCATTTGAGGCTTTACAACTGAGCAGTTGCTATTGTTCAAGCTTGTGCTGAGACTTGGCAAACTGAGTGCCGGGAGCTCCCCTTGGAAAGGGGAGCAGTTCAAAAAGAGTTTCTCCCTTTGATCAGCCCGGCACTCAGTTTCGGGATGAACAGCTGGAGGTATACCATAAATCCATTATGTGCTTCCATTGATATCCTGAGATCATTTCAAAACTGAGTGCCGGGTCAACCTGGCCATAGCGATGTTCAGCTTATATTCATAAAAACAGTGGCTTGTATTCTTTTTGATAAAACCCAATAAGTCAGCGTGGCCAGAGGCCACGCTGACTACTGGTCAAGGCCCCAGAAGCGGCCGATATGCCGCACAGCGCAAATGCCGGTCTCCACAATGTATTCGCTCTCGCTGCCGCATTCCTGTTCCGAAGGGCCAGCAATCGGCAGGACATGCCCCATCCCGTGGATGCGATAGGTTTCCACCAGCACGGCTCCCTCCTGGTCCTGATACTCCTTGTGTGTTGCCTTCCTGCCCGGTCCCAGACGCTCCTCGAGCTCGGGCTCGGTGTCTATGCCGTGGATGGCGGTCCACTGCTCAAGAAGCTCCTGCTGCGCCTGCGGTGCGACCCGGGTGTCTTCTGCGCCGTGCCAGATGGAGAGGCTCGGCCAGTCCCCATTGTAGTCGCCAAAGCCGTTGGCTTGGACCAGTCTGCGCCATTCCGAGGCTTGCTTGTCCAGGCCGTCCAGGCAGCGGTTGGTTTGCATGGTGCTCACAAAGCTGTTCCAGAGGCCGAAAACATCCCAGAAATGGCGCTTTGTCACGGCGCAAAAGGCCGGTCCGCCGGCTATGGTCGCTCCTCCGGCGAACAGGTCCGGATAGCAGGCCAGCATGACAGCGGCCATCCAGCCTCCGGCGGACAGTCCCTCGATATAGATGCGGTTTTCGTCGATGGGATACCTGTCCAGCATGGCGGCGATCATCTGGCGGATGGAGGCAGCTTCGCCGCGGCCTCTTGCAATGTCCTCGGCCCGGAACCAGTTCCAGCAGCCAAGGGGGTTGTTGCTCTGGCGCTGTTCCGGGTAGAGCAGCAGAAGGTTCCATTTTTCCGCCACATCCTTCCACCCGTTGCCGGAGTAGGTCGCGGCGTCCTGATGACAGCCGTGCAGCGAGACCACAAGCGCAGCCCCGGGCTGGACTTGCTCGGGAATGAAGGTATACATGTCAATCAGGCCGGGATTGCTTCCGAAATCCTCCACCTGCTGCAGCTCTCCAGATATGGCCCGGGAAAAGCAAAGCAGAGGCAGCAGGGCAAGCCCGAGAAGCAGAATGCCTGGTCGGGGAACAAGGTTGCGCCTCATGGGTCTCACTCCTGGTATGAAATCACGGCTTCGATCCGGACCAAAGCCGCATAGCGCAGGGCGAATATCGAAGAAGGAATGCTCAGAGTTAAGATAAAATTTTTTGGCTGTCGAGTGCTTAGGGGAGTAGTTAAACAATAGACCATGCAGGAGGTGTATAATGGGAAGGGAAACCAGGCTCTTTAAAAGCGAGGAACGCAGGAGCCGCTCCGAGGCGGGCTCCTTGGTGCGTCAGCTTGCGGACAAGATCGAGGAGGGCCAAGTCGTCTTGCGCCAGGGGAGCGAGGAGGTTGCCCTGCAGCTTCCCGGCGAAGTTGTTGTTGAGATGCAGGCCGAGGACGAGGACAAGGGAGCAAAGGGAATGCAGCACAGCTTGAAGCTGGAGATCAAGTGGTTTGACGAGGATAAGGAATCCAAGGGCTCTCTGGAGCTGGGATAGCTAGGTTTCAGGCAAAGATGCGGAGGCCTCGCAGGGAGATTCAGCGGCTGCTGTCCACCACATCGTAGAAGATGATGCCCAGAATGGCGCTCCAGCCCACGCCATGGAAGAGCAGGTTGCCGGTGAGGTCCAGGGAGGACTCGATGGTGTTCAGCACCGCGCTGATGAGGAAGACCGAGCTGGCGAGGAGGAGGACGGCCAGGAGGTGGCAGCCCCAATACATGGCCCGGTTCGTTTGCTCTTTGTAGCTGATGGAGGTCCAGACCTGCATCATCGTGGCCCAGATGATGGGTATGGCGACAAAGAACAGCAGAAGGTTGTTTTCGCTGGGCAGCCGGAAATCGAGATGCCATTCGAAATACCAGGCACCCAGGATAAAGACGAGCAGGTCTCTTAGAAGCACGAAAAGGGGCATGGCATGGCTCCGCAGTGGTGAAACAGGCATAACGAAGAAAAGGCCCGCGACTGAAATCAATCGCGGGCCTTTTTCCGGTTGATGGTGCCGAGGGGGGGATTCGAACCCCCACGGGCGGTTGCCCACTACCCCCTCAAGATAGCGTGTCTACCAGTTCCACCACCTCGGCTGAAGGAGAAAAGAGCATTCTTGAAGTATACGTATTCTTATGTAACCCATCTTACTGGGCTTGTCCAGATGACTCCTCAGCCTGGCCGGACTGCTTGTTCGCCGGCTGCTGCCCGGGAGCCGCTGGCTTAGACGGCGCCTGCTCCGTCTTTCCAGCCGGCTGTTCCAGGACCACTGAAGGTTGCGGGGCGCTCTTTTTCATGGAGTCAATGTAGGTGAACGCGAGGGACGTAGTGAAGAAGATTACGGCCATGGTCACAGTGAGCTTGGAGAGCAGTCCTCCGGCGCCGCTGCTACCGAAGAACGTTGAGCTGGAGCCCCCAAAGATCACGCCCATACCTTCGTGGCCCGACTGCAGGAGCACGAGTATGATGAGGGATACGCAGGCGATCACGTGAATGGTTAGAATGAGCGAGTTCAAGGACTAATCACCTCCGAGGGGTCTGGTGCGTTCACCCGAGTACGATTTCGCTGAAGCTATCGGGCTTAAGACTCGCACCTCCTACCAGCACTCCGTTTACGTTGTCAACACCTAAAATGGAGGCTATATTATCCGGCTTTACGCTGCCGCCGTAAAGTATGCGTATGCTTTCGCCCTCGCTTCCGAAGAGCTTGGTCAGCTCTTCCCGGACGAGGTCGTGGGCTTCTGCGATCTCCTTCTCTCCAGCCACATGCCCGGTGCCGATGGCCCAGACCGGCTCATAGGCGATGGCCAGGCGCTCGGTTATCCCTTCGCAGGGATCCGCGCTGCCCAAGCCGGTGGAAAGCTGGCGTTCCAGGATCTCTTTTACGCGTCCCTGGGTCCGTTCATCCAGGGTTTCGCCAATGCAAAGGATGACCTTCAACCCCGTATCCAGGCCGAAGCTCACCTTTTGGGCAATGAAGGCGTCGGATTCAAACAGTACATGGCGCCGTTCCGAGTGGCCCACCAGGGCGAAGCTGCAGCCTTGCTCCTGCAGCATTGCCGGGGAGATTTCCCCGGTGAAGGCCCCTTCGGAAGCGGGGTAAAAGTTCTGCCCCCCGAGAAAGTATCCCTTTTCTTCCGGGAGGGCGGAGCGAACGGCGTGCAGGGCGGTAAAGGGCGGAATGACAAGCACCTCGCGGTCCTCCGGAAGCCTGTCGGAGAGCCTGGAAACGAGCTCTTGGGCAGTTTCTCCGGCCTCCTGCGCCGTCTTGTGCATCTTCCAGTTTGCGGCCATGAGCGTTTTCATAGAGCCATTCTCCTGTCCTGATAAGGCCGTTCAAGCCGGCTGGATGCCCAGGGCTTTCAGCCCGGGCAGCTCCTTGCCTTCAAGAAACTCCAGAAAGGAGCCCCCTCCGGTGGAGATGAAGTCGATATCCTGCTCCAGCTTGCATCTATGGATCAGCGCGTCCGTATCGCCTCCGCCAACGATGGTCAAGGCCTCCAGTCCGGCCACGCTTTGGGCCAGGCCCACCGAGCCCTGGGAGAAGGTCGGGTTTTCAAAAGCGCCCATAGGGCCGTTCCAAACCACTGTCTTGGCATCCTTGAGGACCTCGGAAAACAGGGTGTGGCTGGCCGGCCCGGTGTCCAGAATCATGCCTTCTTCTGGCAGATCCTGATAAGGGAAGATGCCCATGGGGGTCGAGGCCTCAAGGCTCTCGCCCAGCACATAGTCAACAGGCAGATAAAAGCTGACTCCCATCTCCAGGGCTTTGTGCATGACCTGCTTGGCTTGGCCCATGAGCTCCTGCTCTACAAATGAGCTCCCAATGGGGTAGCCTTCGGCCTTGCGAAAGGAGTTGGCCATGGCTCCGCCGATGATGATCCGGTCCGCCTTGTCCAGCAGGTTGTTCAGGATGCCGAGCTTGGTGGAGACCTTGGCTCCTCCGGAGATGAGGACAAAGGGATGCTCCGGATTGGCCAGGGCCTTGCCCAGGTACTGGACCTCCTTTTTCAGAAGCAGGCCGGCGCAGGCAACCTCAACATGGCTGGTTACGCCGGAAACCGAGGCGTGGGCCCGATGCACCACTCCAAAGGCATCGTTGACGTAGACCTCGGCCAGGGCTCCCAGTTTCCTGGAGAAATCGGGGTCGTCCTTGGTCTCTCCGGAATGGAAACGCAGGTTTTCCAGCAACAGGGCCTGGCCGGGCTGCAATTGCTTCACCTGGGATTCAACCTCGGGGCCGATGCAATCCGGTGCCATGGCAACCTCTTGCCCCAAAAGCTCGGACAGCCTGCCGGCCACCGGCTGGAGGGACAGAGACGTATCGGCCTGGCCTTTGGGCTTGCCCAGGTGAGAGCAGGCGATCAGCTTTCCTCCCTGGTCGAGAATGTGGCGCAGCGTGGGCAAGACGGCCCGGATCCGGCTATCGTCCTGGATCTCGCCGTTCTTGATGGGTACGTTGAAGTCGCAGCGGATAAGGACGCGCTTGCCTTCGAGCTGCACCTCGTCTATGTAGGTCATAGCTCGTCTCCTTATGGCATGAGGTTCCAAAACTCTCGCATTCTCGACCGCTATGGCACGGAAAAACAAAGACCGCGCGCACACTGCTTTTGAGCTGATCGAGGTGGTTGATTCCCACAACCGCTTCCTGGGGGCCATGCCCAGAAATGAGGTGCATCAGCAAGGCCTTTTGCATCGCAGCGTTCTCATTTTGGTGTATAATAAACAGCATAAGCTCTATTTGCAACAGCGAAGCAGAGACCGGGATGTCTACCCCGGGTGCTGGGACCTATCGGCTGCCGGCCATGTCCTGGCCGGAGAGTCCAAGCAGGAGGCCGCCAGCCGCGAGCTCGAGGAGGAGCTCGGCCTCATGCCGCGTCAGCTGCATCTCCAGCATGAGCTTTCGGCCTCTCGGGAAACCGGCTTCGAGTTCGTCTCTCTTTTCTCCACCGGCCCGGTGGAGGAAAAGCCGCTGCCCAATCCCCTGGAGGTGGCCGGAGGCCTGTTTGTAGAGCCCCACGAGCTGGATTATCTCATCCAGGATTTTGCCCACCTGCTTACCCCGGCCCTGATCAGCTTCTGGAGGCTGGGCTGTCTCTTTTCCGGAGTGAATCAGCCCTAAGGCCGGATAGCTTGGGGCGATCATCCCGGGAGATGGGCTACACAGATGCGACTGCAAAAAATCGTTTTTTCTTCAATGAATTGCCAATAAGTCAGCGCAGCCGGAGGCTGCGCTGACTTGAGGCTCGGCTTTAATTGATGAATACGTTCTCGAAGTGCTTTTCGAACTTGAGAGCGGTTCCCGTGCCTCTCAGGACCGTGGTCAAAGGCTCGTCGTCCACGATGACGCTGATCTCCGTCTCCCGGGAGATGAGCTCGTCCAGCCCTTTCAGGAGCGCTCCGCCTCCGGCCAGCAGAAGCCCGTTGTTGGCCACGTCGGTGACCAGCTCGGCCGGGGTCTTTTCCAGGGCCTTGCGCACCGCCTGGACTATGGTGTGCACCGGCTCCTTGATGCACTCCCGTATCTGGCCATCGGTTATCTCGATCGACTTGGGCGTGCCGTTGACCAGATTCTTTCCGGAGATGCGCATGGTTCGCGTCTCCTTTCCGGGTATGGCGGTGCCGATCTCCAGCTTGATCTTTTCTGCGGCGGTCTCGCCGATGAGGACCTTGAACTCGTCCTTGATGAACCTCTGAATGGCCTCATCCATCTCGTCGCCCGCAACCCGGACGGACTCGGCATAGGCCACGGCGGCCAGGGAGATAATGGCCACCTCGGTGGTTCCCCCGCCGATGTCCACCACCATGTTCCCCATAGGCTTGTTGATGGGCAGCTTGGCCCCGATGGCCGCGGCCATGGGCTCCTCGATGAGCTTTACCTCCCGCGCGCCCGCCTGTTGGGCCGACTCGATCACGGCCCTTTTTTCCACCTGGGTGATGCCGGTGGGGACGCAGATCACGATCTTTGGCTTTACCAGCTGCAGGCCGTGGATGACCTTGCTGATGAAGTAGGCGATCATGGCCTTGGTCACTTCGAAATCGGCGATCACTCCGTCCTTGAGGGGGCGGATAGCCTTGATCCGCTGCGGGGTGCGGCCCAGGAACTCCTTGGCCTCCTTGCCCACGGCCAGGACCCTTTCCGTGCGGCTGTCCAAAGCGACCACCGAGGGTTCGTTAAGCACGATCCCGTCCTTGGGTGTGTAGAGCAGGGAGTTGGCGGTTCCCAGGTCCATGGCCAAATTCTTGCCCAAAAAGCCGAACAACCGTTTGAAAACCATGGCTCATCCTTTTGCGGTTGAAGGGATCGACAGCTCGCAAAGCAAAGTGTTCATCCCAAAAGATAGCGTTCAACAAGACAGATTGAAGGCCGAGCCTTTTAAGGATCGGCCTTCAGTCTGTCTTGACCGATCTGAGCTTGTTCTTGAGATAGAGGTTTTCCAAAAAGAGACTTAAGTGATCCGAAATGAGGCTCAAAAAATCGATGAGCTCCTGGGAGATCTCCAGGCGCTCCTCGCTAGCCAGGGTGAGCACGCCGCGGGTGCGCATGTGCACAATAAGCGGCAGGCAAATCACGCTTTGCAGCGGAGGCGACTTGACCCGTTTGCCGAAGAGCGGAGTGGGCAAGCGGTCCGATTCCCGGTCCTTGGTGCTGACCAGGGAGTGGTTGCGAAAGACCCATCCGATAAGGCCCTCATGGATATCGAACTTGATGGACTCTGTCTGCCGGGTGTTCAATACGGGCTTGTTCATCCCTTCCAGGTAATACCCGCTGCCGGTTTCGTCGCGGGAGGCAAAAAGGCAGTAATCGAAGTGGGTGTACTCGGAAAGGGTTTGCAGAAAGGTATCCAGAAAGGCGGACCAGCGGGGGTTTCGCTTTCGCAGGCTGCGGATGATTTGCAGGCAGACGTAGAATCTTCGCTCCTGATCGGTGGCCAGGCTCTGGTAGACGTCGTGGCGCAGGGATTGGATGAGCTGCACGAATTGATGCAGGATCTTCTGGTCTTTGTGGCTGAAGGAGTAGGTCTTCTTGCTGTCCAGGCAGAGCACGCCTTCCCCGTGCTCGAAGGGGCAGCCCATAAAGGCCTTGATAGTGGACTCCGTCTCCTGGTTGTAGTAGCCGAGGCAGTCTCCCTGGCGATCGAAGTCGTTGATCAGCAGGGGCTGGTTATTGCGGATGATCCATCCCACAAGGCCGTGTCCGGGCTCC
Organism: uncultured Desulfohalobiaceae bacterium; assembly: GCA_964595165.1. Classification (GTDB taxonomy): domain Bacteria; phylum Desulfobacterota; class Desulfovibrionia; order Desulfovibrionales; family Desulfothermaceae; genus CAZQPF01. The sequence continues at coordinate 70,466 of CAZQPF010000006.1, read as the reverse complement.
AGGACGCAGTTCTCTATAACGTTGTCCCCAAGGCTGAACCAGGAAACCAGCTTGTACTGCGATCTTTTGGTGGGCAGAAAAAGGACCGCGGAGTAGGCGTCGAAGACGCTGCAGATCAAGCCGAGAATTCTGGAGTAGAAATACGTTTCAGCCATAGGCCATGCTGGTCGCGAGCAGAGAGCTACGTTGCGAGCAATCTGAAAGTGGAATCAGCCGCAGCTCCGGGTAGAGGACTTGTTTGGACAAAGGACGGGCTCCATGGATTTATAGGTCAACTTGTAAGGAAATGCGGAGCAGAGGTCAAGCATATCTGGTGTCTCGCTGTAGAGGGCTCAAGGGGTGCGGCTTCAGGCTCTCGGCTTGTGAGTCAAACCCATTAAGTCAGATTTGCCGGAGGCAAAGCTGACTTGAGTATCTTTTGGGCTTGCTGTATCTTAAATTAGTCAAGATTAGTGGATAAAAATCTTTTATCCAAGCCCCAGATGAGCATTTGACGTTTGTTAGGTAAAGAACCCTTAGAGTTGCTCAAAACAGGCAGCCGGGCTTTGAACCTGCCTGAGTATAAGATCCCATTCAGCCGACAAAGGATGGATATATGTCCCGCAATGCCTTTTTCTTCCTGCCCTTTCTCCTGTTTTTCTTTCTCGTCTTTTTCCTGCTGCTCATCTTTCTCTTCGCCCTGATCCAAGTCGGAGCCATCACGGTGGCCTTCACCAAGCTCGGCCTGTCCACGCAGCAGGTGTTCTGGATCTTGATGGGAACCTTGCTGGGCAGCATGCTCAACATCCCCCTGTATCGCAGGCAAGCCACCGCTAACAGCGGATACATCGATCTCAAGCCAAGCGGCCTGTGGAGGCATTATCGCCTTCCCCGCCAGGGAGCCTTCCCCCCTTACGGGGAGCAAGCCATCTCGGTCAATGTGGGAGGCGGTCTCATTCCCTGCCTGCTCTCGCTCTACTTCCTCTCCCAGATCGGGCTGTCACTGGAGCTGCTCCTCTGCCTCGTCCTGGTGAGCGGAGCGACCTACAAGCTGGCCCGGCCCATCTCCGGGGTGGGCATCGGCATCCCCTTCCTGCTGCCGCCCCTGCTCACGGTGCTGTGCACCTGGCTCCTGGCTCCGCCTGAGCAAGCCCCTCAGATCGCCTATATCTCCGGAAGCCTGGGTACGCTCCTCGGGGCGGACGTTTTCCATCTCCTGAACAAGAAGACCCTGGCCGATCTGCAGGCCCCGCTGCTGTCCATCGGAGGGGCCGGAACCTTCGACGGGATCTTTCTTACCGGAATCCTGGCCGTGCTGCTCACCTAAAGACGGCTTCCCACCGGGTACCCGGTGGGAAGCCGTCTTATCTTCACTCTTGCTGCCAGCTGATTTGAGCTGTGAGCTTCTCTGCCATGCGCCATGCGCTATGCGCAAGCTAGGCAGGATCTCCGGTACTAGGCCAAGCCGAAGCGCTGCAGCAGGATAGCCAGAAGCACTGCGCCGAGAAGGCTCAGTGGATAGGAGCTGGCCCGGTTGAACAGGGCCATGGCCTGATCGCGTCCCTGATGCACCTTCAGCCTCCAGCCGGGCAGGAGCAGCTGCCAGACGCCGATGGCCAGCACCAGGCCGAGGAGCGGTACCGAGGGAGCCAGGCCGGAGGCCAGGAAGACCGCCGGGCTCAGAAGCACGCTCAGGCCGAGGGCTCCAAGAGCCAGCTTACCGGCCGGGGCCGGTCCGAAGCGGACCGGAATGGTTTGGGCCCCGAAACGGCGGTCGGTTTCCATATCCGTCCAGTCCGCCGGGATGTTCTGCCCCCCTATCTCCCAGCAGAAGAACAGCAGGAACAGCAAGAGCAGAAAGAGGGCGGAGGGATGGGGATCAACAGCCAGAACGGCTGCCACTGGCCCCGAGGTTTTAACCCCGCCGCTGACGATGGACCTGGAGGGGCTCACGTTCCACAGCAGGCAGTAGCCGATCTCCAGCAGCCCCGCCCCCAGAAAGATGAACATGCACCACGGGTTGAGGAGATAGGCCCCCAGCATGGCCAGCAGGCCCCAGCCCAGAGTCCACAGCACGGCCTCCAGATAGCTCAGCCGGGATTGAGCCAGGGGATGGCGGACCAGAAGGGAATCGAGATAGCCCTCGGAAGCTGCGCTCTCCCGGTCCTGCATCATCTTGTCCTTGTCAAAGCGGTAGTCGATGACGTCGTTGAGGGCGTATACTGCCGTATAGCCGGAAAAGACGGTCAGGAGACCGAGCAGTCCCACTTCAAGGGAGGGAAAGCCGCCCAGCCAGAGCAGAGCGCAAAAAAGTGGAGTGGCCATGTCCAGGAGGCCGTGCGGGGTTCTGGACAGGGCCAGAAAAAGCTTGATGCGGGAGATTCCTTTCCCGTTCACGGCGAGAGGCTGGGACATGGGGATATCTTCAACCTTGTGCCGAGATCTCTGAGCTTCGAGCTTCGGGCGAGCCCTTCATCTGGAAGTACCACAGATCCTGATGCTGCCTGGCCCAGGCGCCGCTCACCCGCCCGGTTATCATGCCCCGCAGCGTTCCCTCGGCGCCAATGGTTCCCATGTAGATATGGCCCAGAGAGGCCATGACGAACAGGGTCACCAAGGAGACGTGGAGGATGTGCACCGTCTGCATCAGGATGCGGGTCTGCCCGAAGTTGGGGAAGTCCAGGACGGCGCCGGTGATGCAGACGGCCAGCCCCACGCTGGCCACCATCCAGAACCAGGCCTTGGCTCCGGCATTGTTCTTGCCGGCGTGCGGCTGCGTCTTTCCGGTGAGACCTCCCAGGAGCTTGATCCACTCCAGGTCCACCCGTGCTGGAATGTTGTCCTTGAACCAGGAGATGAGCTCGATGACAATGCCTGCGCTAAACAGCGGCCCAGCGTAGTTGTGTCCCAGCTTACAGAGGCTTGCCAGCTGGGCGAAGGCCTCATGCCCTATAAGGGGGAGGATCAGGGCCCGGCCCAGGAGGAGGGTGAAGCCCGTGATCACCAGGGTGAGGAACATCAGAGCGGTAAACCAGTGCACAACGCGCTCCATAAGGCTCCAGCGAGGTATGGATTCCCCGTCGTCCTCTTCCTCCAGCCGCTGCGGCCCGAAAACGAGGAAGAAGACACCGATGGCCAGCACCGCAGCAGCGATGGCCCAGGGTGAAACATTGGCCAGCAGGCCGTTTCGTACCTGCCGCCAGTTCTGCCCTCCGTTGTGGATGAGGCTCCCGGCCTCCGGAACCGGCACGCTGGAGGTTCCTTCCACCCCTTGGCGCACCGCCCGCCAGTAGTTGGATCTCTGGTTGACTCCGCTCTGTGAGTCCACTGCCGCCAAGGCCTGGGATGGGCCTGGGAAGCCGCTATGAAAGGTGAGGGCCCCCAGGATGCAGCTCAAGATCAGGCCGGCGGTGATCAGAGCAATCAAGCCGGGGAAGCGTTGCTTCTTCAAGGTGTTGTAAGGCTGGGTCATGTCCGTTTCTCCGGGTTGTCCTGGCGTTAAAGGCTTGCACCCGTGATATGACAGAGCTCTTTTGGGTTTGAATTGTTGTTGCTTGTTGTTCAGTTTTTGAATTTTGGTCATTCGATTTTGTTGGATTTCGTGCTTCGAGCTTCGATATTGTGTCCACCTTGGACAGCAGATAAATCAAAGCAGCCACTTAGCGATCGCTCTGGACATTGCGGAATCTTTTGTGAATGGTCACCAGATATTCCAACGAGCTTTGCTTTTCGATGAGCGGATCCTTCCCCCCCTTGTAGATTCCCGGCTGGTGGTAGGTAAGATCCGGAGATTCGTAGCAGCCGCTCAACCCGGAGGCGAGAAGGAGCATAAGGAGGCACACGGCTATGCGGCGCATGGCAGTCCTCCTTTAGGACCCGTCCTGTTTGTAGGCTTTTTGCCAGCCCCAGGTCCGAGGCCGGTCGCCGCGGCGAAAAGTGCGCTCCCGGTAGATATCCGAGACCTGATAGCCGTCTCCGGCGAGCAGGGCCTTGGTGGAGCACATTTCTGCACACAGGGGAAGCTTGCCCTCGGCGATCCGATTGCGTCCGTACTTGCGGAACTCCTCCTCGGAGTTGTCCTCCTCCGGGCCGCCGGCGCAAAAGGTGCATTTGTCCATCTTGCCCCGTTTGCCGAAAGAGGAGCGCTCCGGGAACTGCGGCGCCCCAAAGGGGCAGGCGTAGAAGCAGTAGCCGCACCCGATGCACAGGTCCTTGTCGTGGAGCACGATGCCGTCCTCGGTGGTGTAGAAGCAGTCCACGGGGCAGACCGCGGCGCAGGGAGGGTCGGTGCAGTGCATGCAGGCCACGGAGATGGATTTCTCGCCGCGTTCGCCGTCCTTGAGGGTCACCACTCTGCGCCGGCTGAAACCCCAGGGTATCTCGTTCTCGTTTTTGCAGGCCACCACGCAGGAGTTGCATTCAATGCATCTGCCGGCATCGCAGAGAAACTTCATTCTGGCCATGGCTTCGTTCCTTAGTCAAGAGTTTTTGAATAAGTTCCTGTTTTTGTTGCAGATATTGACAAACTGGTTTGGCTGTGAATGCTTTTGACTTATCTCTTTGATTCCTTTGTCCTAACTCAGAAATTTCCTTCTTCGCTATGCGCCATGCGCTCTGCCTCTTAAGTCCAGATTTCTGCTCTTCACTCTTGCTAGGAGCTATCAGCTGAGAGCTATCAGCTGCTTCTAACCTTGAACTGAACTTTGAGCTCTCAAGATACGAGATCCGTCTGCTCAAATTCAGGCCAGCCATCGGATGAGCCTGAATCCGTGGCTTGATCAGGCAGGCTCGATGCGGCACAAAGTGGCCTTGGTCTCCTGCATCTGGGTCACGGAGTCATAGCCGTAGGTGGTGGCTGTGTTGCAGGACTCCCCCCGTACGTAAGGGGCGCAGCCCTCAGGATATTTATCTTTCAGGTCCCGGCCCTGAAACCAGCCTCCAAAGTGAAACGGGGTCCAGACCACTCCTGGACCGACCCTGGGCGTGACCATGGCCCGGACTTTGATGCGGCCCCCTTCCGGTCCTTCCAGCCAGACGTACTGCCAGTGCCTCACGCCCGCATCATTGGCATCCTTGGGATTGATCTCCGCGAACATCTCCTGCTGCAGCTCTGCCAGCCACGGATTGGAGCGTGTTTCCGCGCCGCCGCCTTCGTACTCCACGAGCCTACCGCTGATGAACACCAAGGGATACTCCCTGGAGTGATCTGTGGCTTGGATGGAGCGGTACAGGGTCGGCAGGCGCCAAAAGGACTTGCGGTCCTCGTAGGTGGGATAGCTGGCCACCAGGTCGTAGCGCGGGGTATAAAGAGGCTCCCGGTGCAGGGGAACGGGATCGGGAAACTCCCAAACCACGCATCTCGCCTTGGCGTTGCCGAAGGGGGCCGCCCCGTGGGATATGGCCACCCGCTGCAGGCCGCCGGAAAGATCGGTCTTCCAGTTGACGCCGTCCATGCGCTCCAGGTCCTCTGCCGGGATCTCCTTCAAGGAGGGATAGACCTTGTTGTTCGCTCCTCCGGCCACCTTGGCTATGGACACCAGCTCCTTGGAGCTGAGCTCCTCGGCCCAGCCGAGATCGCGCAGGAGGCGGAAGGTGAACTCCGGATGGCCGTCCTTGATCTGGGATCCCTCGGGATAGACTCCTTCGGCCAGAAGGCTTTCGCCCTCGCGCTCCACCCCGAATCTGGCCCGGAAGCAGAGACCTCCTTGGGCTACCGGCTTGCTCCAATCGTAGAGAATGGGGGTGCCCGGATGCTTCAGCTCCGGAGTTCCCCAGCAGGGCCATGGCAGGCCGAAGTATTCGGCATGGCAAGGCCCGCCCTGGGCCCGCAGCGTGGTGGTATCAAAGGTGTGGCGGTACTCCATCTGCTTCTTGAGCCGTTCCGGGCTCTGCCCGGTATAGCCGATGGTCCAGGCTCCCCGGTTGATCTCCCGGAGGACGTCTTCAATGAGCGGCTCCTCGTTGTCCACCTTGATATTCTTGAACATTTCCTCGGCGAAGCCCAGCTTGCTGGCCATCTTGTATATAATGACGTGGTCCGGAAGGGACTCGAAAAGGGGCTCCATCACCTGCTCCCGCCATTGCAGGGAGCGGTTGGAGGCGGTCACCGAGCCGTAGGTTTCGTACTGGGTGCAGGTGGGCAGGAGGTAGACCCCTTCGCTGCGATCGCTCATCACGGCCATGTGCGTGGGATAAGGATCGGAGATGACCACCAGCTCGAGCTTCTCCAAAGCCTTTTTCATCTCCGGCCCGCGGGTCTGGCTGTTGCAGGCGTGTCCCTGGAAGAAGACGGCCCTGATGTTGTCCTTTTGCGACAGATTGGCTCTGTCCTCCAGTACCCCGTCGATCCAGCGCGAAACCGGTATCCCGGGGATGTTCATGGTGTAGGCCGGGCTTCCGTCCCCGGAGTCGTACTGGCTCGAGGTGTCGAATCGGTTCCTGAGCCATTGGTAATCCACCTCCCAGACCCGGGCCCAGTGCTTCCAGGCTCCGGCGGACAAGCCGTAATATCCGGGGAGGGTATGGCTGTTGGGTCCCACGTCCGTGGCCCCCTGGACGTTGTCGTGGCCTCGGAAGATATTGGCCCCGCCTCCGGAGACGCCGATGTTCCCCAACGCCAGCTGGAGGATGCAATAGGCCCGCGTGTTGTTGTTGCCGTTGTGATGCTGGGTGCCTCCCATGCACCAGACGATGGTGCCGGGCCGGTTGCGGGCCATGGTTTTGGCCGCCTGGAGCACCTCTTCCTCTGCAGCGCCGGTAACATCCCGGACCACCTCCGGCGGCCAGTTGGCCACCTCCTTGCGTACCTCCTCCATGCCGTAGGTCAGCCGCTGGATGTACTCCTTGTCCTCCCAGCCGTGCTTGAAGATGTGCCATAGCAGGCCCCAGATAAAGGCCACGTCCGAGCCCGGCCTGATGCGGACATACTGATCGGCATGGGCGGCGGTGCGGGTGAAACGGGGATCGACCACTATCATCCGGGCCCCGTTCTCCTTGGCCCGGAGGATGTGGTGCATGGCCACCGGATGGGCTTCCGCTGCATTGCTGCCCACGAAGAGCATGGCTTTGCTGTTGTGCATGTCGTTGTAGGAGTTGGTCATAGCTCCGTAGCCCCAGGTATTGGCCACCCCGGCCACGGTTGTGGAGTGGCAGATCCGGGCCTGGTGGTCCACGTTGTTCGAGCCCCAGAAGGCGGCGAACTTGCGCTGCAGGTAGGAGCCTTCATTGCTCGCCTTGGAGGAGCCGCAGAAGAAGAGGGAGTCCGGACCGGACTCCTCCCGGATGGCAAGCAGGCGATCCCCGATCTCGTTGATGGCTGCGTCCCAGGAGAGCCGTTTCCATTGTCCGCCTTCAAGCTTGAGGGGATACTTGAGGCGCCGGTCGCCGGTCCCATGATGCCGGGCCGAGGCGCCCTTGGAGCAGTGGGAGCCGAGGTTGATCGGCGAGTGGAAGTCAGGCTCCTGACCGGTCCAGACGCCGTTTTGCACCTCGGCGATGATGCCGCATCCCACGGAGCAGTGGGTGCATACCGTACGCTTCAGCTCCGTTTTGACATCCGGTTGCGGCGAGGTGTCTTCAGGGGCGGCCCTGGCCCGACGCATCATGGAAAGGGGAAGCAGGCCGGCCAGGGCGGAGCTTCCAGCAGCCAGGCCGGCACGCCTCAGAAATCCGCGCCGGCTCAGGTTTGAGGCCTTGTCTTGCAAGGTGTCCAAGGATTTTGCGGAGTGTTTTTTTTGCTGCGCACTCATCAAGCCGCTCCTTAAATCATCGTTTTATAAGCGGGCCAAGTGGTAGTAGGTCCGAATGTGCTCGGTTTCCCGGTACCTGGCATAGCGCTTTGAAAGCGAGCCTGTATTCTTCATCCCCTGCCGGTTGGAGCCCAGGGCTTTCCCAGGGCCCAAAGCCAATACAGCTCCTCCGGCCAAAACAGCCCCCTTGAGAAAGGATCTCCTGCAGCAGCGCTCTTGATGTGCCTTTGCTTTCATACGTCATACACCTCCTCAATTAAAACCAATGCTTGTGCTCCTGTTCCAGGAAGCATCGCCCCGCCTTGGCTGCAGCCGCGAAGAAGCGGGCCGAGGGGGCGGCTTCCAGATCAGAAAAGAAGCGGTCCATCCAGGGCTCAATGTGGGCCTGGAAGAAGGCGGCTGCCTGGGCGAAGGCAGCCCCTTCCTCGGTATCCAGGAGCAAAGCCATGCTCTCGCAGAGAGAGGCAGCATGGTCCTCGGGCTCCTTGACTCCGGGCTGTCTTTCGATTCCCAGCCGATGGAGATCTGCCCGCAAATCGACCAGAGATCGGCTATGCAGCTTTCCGGATAGATACCAGGAGCTGTAGGGCAGCACCTCACCCCGTCCCAGCCCGACGAACAGCCGGTTGTACTCCTCGGTGAGGCTCATCTTGCCGGCAGAGCGCAGGGCGTTTTCCAGCCTGCCGCAGGCCCGCTCCAGGCAGCCGGGCCTTTGCAGCCCGGACAGGATATCGGCCATCCCTTCCGGATCCCATTTTTCAGGGGGCATCCCGAGAAGCCGAGCAAAGAGCCTGTAGTAGAGAATGCGGTCCGTGGGCTCCACGGATATCACTCCTTCAGGGCAGCGCGCGCTTTGCAGTCGGCGCAGAGGAAAAACCGATCCCTGGCCGACGGCTCCTGGAACATCCAGTGCCCCTTTAGCCTGGCTTCGATGCCCTGAAGCAGTGACTTGGAGGCTACTGGCTCTCCGCATTGCGGACAGAGCTCCATCTCCTCCCCCTGGAGCCGGCGCAAGGAAAAGGCCTCGTCTGTCAGAAGCAGCCTCGGCTCCAGCTGCAAGGCAGACTCCGGGCAGGCCTCGTGGCAGAGGCCGCACTGGACGCAGTTCAGCTCAAGAAACAAAAGCTCTGTCCAGCTCGAAGCTTGGGCCTGCATGGCCCCAGTGGGACAGATGGTGGCGCAGGCCAGGCAGAGCGTGCAGCGCTCCGGGTCGATGCGGACAGTGCCAAAGCAGGAATCTAGGGGAAGCTTGATGGCCCGGGGCAGGTTGCTTCCGGAGCCCAGACGCCGCAAAGATTCCACCAGGAGCTCCCTTTTCGATGCGCCCCAAAGGCCTTCTGGGGATGGCGAAGCCGCGGCTTGCGGATAGCGGGGGGCATGGGGCAGCGGCTCACCGGGTGCCACCAAGCGAATGCGCTCTGGGTCGAGGCCGAGGCTCTCCAGAATCTGTCCCGCCAGGAGCTGCTGCCGCCTGTACTCTTCAAGGACCGGTTCGGGAGTGGGCTCCCCCAAGGCTATGCTGACGCTGGCCGCTCCCAGGGCCAGGGCCCCAAACCAGAGCTCCAGCCCCCTGGTTGCGGAGCTGTCTATGGATATGGCCATAGCAAAGCCTTCTCCATCCAGCTCTGGTGAAGAAAGAGGCGGATGGCCGGTGTAAAGGATCAGGCCGGGGGACTGCTGGCCGGAAGCGAGATGGCTCTGCAGCCTGTGGGCGAGATGCTCCAGGGCGGAGTTTCGCTCAGGGCGCCGGCTGGCTGCGGCTTCAGTGGGGCAGGCCAGGAGGCAGCCGCCGCAGCTGCGGCATAGCGAGGCCTGGTAGACAATGCAGCCCTTCCGGGAAGAAAGGGCCCCGGAGGAGCAGAGGTCAAGACATCTGGTGCAGCCGGTTTTCATGCAGCTGGTGTGGGCGCAGGCCGCTATCCCGGGAGCCCTTTCCCGCCTCTCAATCCCGATTGACCCTTTTCGGTCCGCGGTCTGGTCGGGCTCCGGAGCATTGTCCGCTGGCTCCGCAGCATGTCTTGAGGTCTCGGGGTTCCGGTTAAGGCCTGGGTGCTTCGCCTGTGAGGAAGGGGTGTTGAACTGATGGGCTTGTTGTTTCCAGGGGCTGCATCGTATACTGTAGTCGTCCAGGCCGTCCTGCTCTCGGTATCGCGAAGAATGGAATAGGCGCCGCCAATACTCTCGATTGGATGGCGCTTTTCCCTGCTGGTCCCTGGAGTCGGTTGCGGCTGGCCTGTGCTGGCTCAGCGGGGTCTCGTATTTGCGGTTTGGGCTCAACGCTTGGAAGCTCCTTGAAGCCCGGTCTTTAAGCACCGGGGTGAGACGCTCCGAGGTGCAGGCTTGACGACAGCTTATGGTTTAGCTGCTAGCAGCAATGCAGCTTGAACCTGGTCGGCTTCTGGAAAAGCAAAACCGGTCGCTTCAGCCGGCGGCTATATGTCGCGGCTGAGCAAAGCGTTCAACTTTATAGTGGCAGACTATTGTATCCAGATCAGCAAGTCAATTTCAGTGAAATATCAGGGAGACCGAGGGCAAAAGCGTATCCGGCTTGATCCAGAGCTCTCGGAGGAAAGAAGGGCAAGGCCTTGCGGGACATCCCTCAGACGGTAGCGGATGGAATGCAAGCAAAGGCCAGAGGAAAGAGGCGCTGCCTATGACCATGCACCTGTTCCTGTTCATTACCGGGCTGCCCCTGCTTCTTGGGGGGGCCTATATCCTGGTCAAGGGTGCCAGCGGACTGGCGCTCAAAATGGGGCTTTCCGAGATGGCCGTGGGATTGACTGTGGTGGCCATGGGAACCTCCATGCCCGAGCTCATTGTCTCCTTGCTTTCAGCGCTCAAGGGGTCCACTGACTTGGCGGTGGGAAACGTCATAGGATCCAATATTTCCAATATCCTTTTGATCCTGGGCCTTTCGGCCCTGATCACCCCCCTTGCCCTGGAAGAAACCCTGCGCTGGCGGGAGATACCCTTTGTCCTGCTGGCAACGGTGGTGCTCGCCGCTTTGGCCAACGACCACCTATTGGCAAACGCTACGGGATCGAGCCTGAATCGCGGCGACGGCATAGCCCTCCTCGGGTTCTTTGTCATCTACATGTACTATGTTTTCAGCCTGGCCAAACAGGGGAACCTATCTGAAATGGAGGTCCTGGCCTCCACCTCGGTTCCCAGGAATGCCCTCTTCGTGGTTGTGGGAATTGCAGCCCTGTCCCTGGGCGGGCAATGGATGGTTCAAGGAGCCAAGGGCCTGGCCCTGCTCCTGGGACTGAGCGAGGCTTTTATCGGGCTCACCATCCTGGCGGTGGGGACCTCCCTTCCGGAGCTGGCCACCTCGACTATGGCCGCGCTACGAGGCAATGCGGACATGGCTGTAGGCAATGTGGTGGGTTCCAATGTCTACAATGTGCTCTTTATTCTAGGGGTTACCGGCACGGTTACTCCGGTGAGCTACAATGTGGGATTGAACATCGACATGTGGATCCTGCTCGGTGTCACCGCGCTGTTCTTCGTATTCACCTTTACCGGCCGGGCCCACAAGATCGACCGCTGGGAGGGCGTACTGTTTCTTTTGCTCTACGGGGCCTACCTGTCTTACCTGGTGCTCAGGGGATGAGAGCGCATGGCGCAGAGCGCAAAGCGCATAGCGAAGAAGACAGAGCGGGGAAGAGAGAGGTCGGGTAGTTCGTGGGGAGCAAGAAAAGCGGATCGGGCTCAGATGGGGCTCTGCTGCAGCCAGTGGAGTATCTCCTCGGCTGAATGGAGGGGACCGCGGCCGATGCCGGGGCACTCACCTGCCACCTCCTCCCAGCGGTCCTGATTGCGCAGGTTGCGCACCCAGAAGGGAAAGGCTCGGCATTGGAGCGGACGGACCGGATAGATGGCGCAGCCGGACTTGTAGAAGATGCAGCTCCCTTGGCTGTCCTCCTTGAGGCTGTAGGCGTTTCGAAACGGGTAGGCAAAGCGCTGGAGAAAGCGCTTCAGGGGAGTATGGAGATGGTTCGCGATGTGCTGTGCTTCCTGGGTGCCGAGGTACACCGTTCCCGGATCGCCGGTGCAGCACCCGCCGCACTGCAGACATTGGAAACGCAGGCCAGCGGCGAAGAAGTAGCCATCAAGGCTCATACCCTCAAGATCTCGCATTCTCGCTCCAGCATGGCGGTTGCGGCTTCAAGCCCGGGCTCGGCCTGGAACAGATGGGCGCCGCAGGCGCAGTCCGAAGAACCAAAGCCCTGCACCGGCTTAGCGATACGGCTCAGCCGCTGCGCCAAAAGGCATTCGGTTGATTTGCCCGCTTGTTTGTAATAGACCTGAACCACCCGAGCCGGCCCCTCGGCCAGCAGGTAGTCGATGTGCCAGAAGCGCTTCTTGTCCTGTTCCAAGTGCCTGGCTATGCGCTTTTCCAAATTGGTCTGTGCCGAACCCACATAGTAGTAGATGCCGGGGCTGAAGGCCAGCTCTGAAAGAACGCCCACCTGAAGGCGCAACCATACGGGGACCTCGATCTGGAGAACATAAACCCCTCCCAGGCGGCGAAGGCGAGTCAGCTTGCCGTTCGATTGCTCGGGGTGGTGTATTTTGCCCATTTTTTGCGCCACGGGATGGTTTTTCCGCTCATTCCGCTCTTCGCCAGGGATCTAGGCGCCTCCTCCTCGCTAGTGGGTGCGGTGGTCAGCTCTTTCAGCCTGCTGTCCATGTTGCTGGCCATTCCGGTAGGGGGGCTCACCGATCGCTGGCAAGCCCGCTATATGCTTCTGCTGGGAGCAGGGTGCAATGTACTGTATAGCCTTTTGCTCCTCCTGGCGCAAAACATATGGATGGTTGTCGCGGCCCAGGTGAGCGGAGGGCTCGGATTCCTGCTGCTCATTGTGGCCAGTCAGGCCTATATCTCCAGCTTTGCCGATATCCGGCTCAAAGAGCGCAGCTTCGGTTTCGTTACCTTGACCGCAGCTGCAGGGCAGACGGTGGGTCCCTACCTCGGCGGCGCCCTCCTGGCCGGAACCGACTTTGCCACGGTGTTCGGCCTGGCCATTTTCCTGTCCATGACCGGATTGGTCATAGCAGTCCTGCCCCTGCAAAGGCAAGAGCGAAGCAACCGCGGGGAAAAGCGCCGGATGCGCCAATTGGGAAGATTCCTGGCCGATCCCCATCTTATGGCCGTGCTTGGCTTTACCTTTTGTCTCGTCTTCGCAGCCAGCTTGCGCAGCTCCTTTCTTCCGCTGCTGCTCGAGGACAAAGGGCTTCCCGAAGATCGGATCGGCCTGCTGATCTCCCTTTTTGCCCTGTCCATGACCTTGATCCGCGTTTTCATCGGCCGGATCATGGGGGCGGTTCCCCGCAAGCGGCTCGCCGCCCTGGCGCTTTGCCTCGCCGGTCTGGGAGTGGGGCTGGTGCCTCTTCTGGAGACCCAGCTCGCCCTGGGCTCGGTGCTGGTCCTCTTCGGCCTCGGCTTCGGGGTTTCGCAGCCCCTGTCCATGATCCTGGTAACCGATCTGGCGCCGGGAGAGCATGCCGGGCTGGCCATGGGGCTTCGTTTTACCACCATCACCTTGGCCACCTTTTTCAGCCCGCTTCTCTGCGGCGGGGTGGCCGAGCTCTTCGGACTGGGAGGCGCTTTTTTTACCGCTTTGTGCGTTGTGGGCCTGATGGGCTTGGTTCTGGGGGCTTCCGCCCGCAGGCTGCGCTGGTAAGGGCAAAGCTTCAGCCGAGCCGCTGAAGAATCAGGGGCTTGGATTTTCCGGCAACTATATTGGCCAAGACCGAGGCTGCGCTGCGCCAAATCCCTAAAATCTATAGGAGATAAGCCGGAGCACTTGACCCGTTCGCTCCCCGGGGCGGAGGAAGTTCAATCTGAGCCAGATTGCATATTGAAAAATCGTGTTCTAATGTGTATGTTGCAGCGGCAACGGAGAAAGAAAAGGTAAGCTCACAACAATTCAGACAAAATGAGATAAAGAGCCATGCTCAACTTCCTGTACAATATAATCATCAGTGATGTGACCAAGCTGTGCTACAAGAACTGTCTGGAGCATTTTACAGAGAACTCGGCCATCCTCGATGTTGGCATCGGCAACGGCGTAATGCTGAAGAACAACCACCAGCTCATCAAGTCCAAGAACCTCCAGATTACCGGACTGGATATCAACCACAATTATATCAAGCACTGCGAGCGATTGGTCCAGGATTATAGCCTTGAGAACCACATCGATATCCACCACGAGTCGGTTATGGATTTTGAGCCGCAACCCGGTCAACGCTTTGACTTTATCCTTTTCAGCATGAGCTTTATGCTCCTCAGCGATCAACCGGGCATCCTGGGCCAGGTCAAGAGGTGGCTGCGTTCGGATGGAGAGATCGTATTCTTCCAGACCATGTTTCAGAACCGATCCAAAGTCATAGAGTACATCAAGCCCCGCCTCAAGTTCGTTACCAGCATAGATTTCGGCGACGTAACCTACGACAGCGAGTTCTACGACTTGCTGACTCAGCAGGAGCTGGAGATCAAGAAGGACGAGCTGCTCAAGCAAAAATGGTTTAACGGCCAGTATCGTCTTATCGCCACCCAAATGTCCAACGGGCACTACTGATCAAGAGGACAAAAAACCCGGAAAGATATAAAAGGATTGAGCATGAAGGATTTGGTGGAGATGATGGCCACGGCGTTGGTGGACTACCCGCAGGGGGTGGAAGTGACTGAGCTGGAGACTGAGGAGACACCGGTGATTCAGCTCCGGGTAGCCAAAGACGACCAGGCCAAGATCATCGGCCGGAAAGGTCGGATGATCCAGGCCATGCGGACGATCCTTAAGGCCGCTTCAGGCAATCAGGACCGCAATGTGAGGCTTGAGCTGGTAGAATAAGCCCCTTGCGCCTGGGCTTGGTTTTTCTCCACCCTGATACCGGATGCCGTTTTGCCGCCGTTTGCTCCAGGAGGATGAACAGCGGTACAGGCAGGCTGTGCTCCGGCACATGAAGCTTTGCTCCATTATTGACAATAATTATCATTTTTAATAAGCTGGTGAAAAAACAAAGGAGGTCTGAAGTATGTCCAAAACAAAGGAACATCTGCAGGAAGCGTTCGCAGGAGAGTCACAAGCCAATCGGAAGTATCTGGCCTTTGCCAAGCAAGCCGACAAAGAGGGCTATACTCAGGCGGCCAAGCTGTTCCGGGCTGCAGCGGCAGCGGAGACAGTCCACGCCCACGCCCATCTGCGGACCATGGACGGAGTGGCCAACACGGAGGAAAACCTCAAAGAGGCCGTATCCGGTGAAACCCACGAGTTCAAGAGCATGTATCCCCGTATGATCGAGGATGCGAAGGCCGAAGGCAATACCAAGGCCGAACGCAGCTTTACCTATGCCAACGAAGTGGAAAAGATTCATGCCGAGCTGTATCAAAAAGCGCTGGATAACCTGGGAAATCTTCCCCAGGTCGATTACTACGTCTGCTCCGTATGCGGCTACACCTGCGAGAAGGAGCCTCCGGGGAAATGCCCGGTCTGTGGCGCCGCTTCCAAGGCCTTCAGCAAGGTGGATTAAACCTTAAAGGAGGATAAGGACATGCCTGAGTTCGCCAATCCTTTTTCCGCACTCAAAGCGGACCGCAAGGTAAGCCACGAGGAGCTCATTCGCTGCATCCGCTACTCCATCGCTGCGGAGTATGAAGCCATCCAGCTCTATATGCAGCTGGCGGAGTCCACTGACAACAAGCTGGCCCAGGATGTGCTGAAGGATATCGCAGATGAGGAGCGGGTCCATGCAGGGGAGTTCTTGCGGCTGCTCCGGGAGCTTGCTCCGGATGAGGAGAAGCATTACCAGGAAGGCTATGAGGAAGTGGAGGAGATGATCCAAAAATCCAAGAAGTAGCCTCAATCTTTAGAGCTGCAACGCTTTTCGGCTGCTCAGGCTGCGGAAGCGAGATGGAAAAGGCAGACCGGAGACCCGGTCTGCCTTTTCTTTGGCCTTAAAACGTAACGGCCTGGTATACAGCAAATAATTCTTGACTTTTTTCTTGATTCCAATATTCTCCTTACAGTTTTGTGGACGGTTTTTGGTTGTTTCATTTTTTCGTAAGGAGAGAAGGCGTTATGACCAAGAGGATGTATGTCGGGAACCTGCCATTTTCCTCTTCAGTTGAGGAAGTTCGTGACCTCTTCGCTCAGTTCGGAGAAGTCAACTCCGTTAACATTATTCAGGATCGGGAGACAGGCAGATCCCGTGGTTTCGGCTTTGTGGAAATGAGCGTTGAGGACGCGCAGAATGCAATGGCCAACTTGGACGGGACGATGTTTGGTGGCAGGACCCTTCGGGTGAACGAGGCCAAGCCTCGTCGATAGGCTCGACATCCTCGATCTTAGCTTCCTCGCTCGCTGCTGACCCGAAATTCACAGGACCGCCTCTCTTGGAGGCGGTTTTTTTTGTTTACTGCGCCTTCGATCTTAAAAGCTATGCACTTTGCCGCCGCCAGGTTAGGCTGATAGGATGTGATCCCATGCAGAAGCGCTCCTTGACAGTTCTCGGTACAGCCGCACAGGTGCCCACCGCCTCCAGAAACCATGTGGCATGTTTCGTGCGCTGGGATCGCCACGGCTTCCTGTTCGATCCGGGCGAGGGAACGCAGCGCCAGCTTCTGTACTGCGGAATCAAGGCCTCGGAGATCACCAAGATCTTCATTACCCATTTCCACGGCGATCATTGCCTTGGTCTTCCCGGGGTGATTCAAAGGCTTTCCCTGCAGCGGATCAACCATCCGGTGGAGGTCTTCTATCCGGCTTCCGGCCGCAGGTTCTACCGGAATTTGCTTGGCTGCGCCGCCTTCTATAAGGCTGTGGAGCTCATTGAACGGCCCATCGAGGCCCCGGGGGTTGTGAGCAGCGAGGATGGGCTCTGGATCGAGGCCCAGCCGCTGGATCACGGCACCGAGGCCTGGGGCTACCGCATCAAGGAGCCGGACAGCCGCACCCTGCTGCCGCACAAGCTGCCGGAGGGTATCTGCGGGAAGCGTATTGGAGAGCTGAAGCAGCAAGGCTGGATCGAAACCGAGCAGGGACGGCTCTTCCTGGAGGAGGTGAGCCGGGAGAAGCCGGGACAGGCCTTTGCCCTGGTCATGGACACCAGAGCCTGTTCCCAGGCTGTGGAGCTGGCCCGCGAGACGGACCTTTTCGTCTGCGAGTCCACCTATCTCTCCTCAGAAGCGGAGCAGGCGACTAACTACCGCCATCTCACCGCGGCTCAGGCGGCGGAAATCGCGCTTCAAGCCGGAGCCAAGAAGCTCGTTTTGCTGCACTACTCGCAGCGCTATCGCTGGCTGTCCGATTTTCAGACCGAGGCACAGGCCATACATCCCGACGTTACCGCTGCCAGGGACGGAGATGTCTTCCCCTTCTCCCAGCCGCGCCGGGCTCTCTGAGAATCCACTTATTCTGGGAAGCCGGGTCCTAGATGCGCAGCTTGCGGGTAATGGCTATCAAAACCAGGATCATGAGCACCAGACTCAGGGATATCCCGGACATGGCGATGAACACTGACGCAAGGGACCACACCCGCTCGATCCAGCCGGCCAGAAATACCGCCAGAGAACCCACTCCAAAGGTGAGGATGAACTTGATCCCATAGGCGCTGTGCCGCAAACGGTCCGGTGAGATCTTGGCTACGAGAGTGTTCTCTATGGGCTGCATGCCGAGAAGGAAGAGGAGATAGCCCATGGCGGCCAGCAGGAGGGGAAGGTCGGCCAGAAAGGCCAGACTCAGGCCCAGGGGTACGGTGAGGGCATGAAACAGAAGGTAGCCCCGCCTGGGATCGAACCGATCCGCCGCCCGGCCGCCGATGTATTGCCCCAGGATGCCCACAAAGAAGACAAAGGAGGTCAGGGCGGTGGCGGCCACGTTCCTGGAGGCCAGAATGCCCTGCAGATGGCTCAGGGAGGAGTAGAGGGCCTCGTTGCGCAGCTCGAAATAGGAGGGCAGAATGACCGAGACTCCGCGATAGGCTATGCCGCCGAGCATCATGCAGATGCAGAGCACGCTGAAGGCGATGATCAGCCCGCCTCCGCCGCCGGAAGAAGCCGCCTTGGGGCTGCTTTGGGGCTCGGAGCTCTGCAGAAGGAGCATCAGCAATGCACCCAGAAGGTTGCATCCGGCCAGGAATAAGAAGGCGGCCTGCGGTCCGCTGGCATAGTTGATGATGCCGGTGATGATCGGGGCCGCAGCAAGCCCGGCGTTTCCGGCCATGCCGTTGTAGCCCAGGGCCAGGCTCATCCGGCCGATCCCTCTGGTGATCAGGCCCAGACCGGCGGGGTGATAGATCCCGGAGAAGAAGCCGATCCCGGCCAGGCTGAGGGAGAAGGCCAGGGGACTGTTCATGAACAGCGCGGCGCAAGCGCCGGAGAGGCCGGCTCCGGCATAGAAAAGCAGCAGCAGGGGCCTGGCTCCGAAGCGGTCGCTGAGCAGACCCCAGGGCAGGGCGGTGAGCCCGAAAAGGAGGTACATCCAGAAGGACAGGGACAGGATGCGGCCCAGCTCCAGGCCGAGAGTCCCGGCCAGGGGCAGTACAATGGCAGGAAACATGAGCATATTGAAATGGCTCATGAAATGCCCGAAGCAGGTAACTGTGAGGATGTTCTTTTCGTTGGGGGTCATGAACAGCAAACAAGCCTTCCGGCCAGCTCGCAGGCAGGCCGGAAGGCTTGTTCAATATCTAAATGGTTCTCTTGGGCTTCGATGTTCTGTATGCGGGCAATCAATCCCAGCTGCGCTTGTCTTCGATGGGCTTGATCTGCGGCGGCAGGGTTCCGGGGGCCAACACCTGCAGCGAGGGCCGGATCTTGATCTTCTCCCGGAAGGTATGCAGCAGCTCGTCCTCGCGCTTGAAGTTGGAAGCCTCGACATTGAGGCTCACCTCGTCGATGCCTCCCGGGTTGGTCACTTCGAGCTGCCAGCGCTTGATCTCCTCGAAGCGGGAGATGACCTGCTCGATCTGATGGGGGTAGACAAACAGCCCCTTGATGCGCGCTGTGGTGTCCACGCGGCCGATGATGCCGCCGAGCCGCGGCGAAGTGCGTCCACAGGGGCAGGGCGAGCGCTCGATGTAGGACAGATCCCCGGTGGCCAGGCGGATGAGCGGATAGGTCTTGTTGAAGGCGGTGACCACCACCTCGCCCACCTCGCCGTCCTTGAGCGGGATCCCGGTGTCCGGGTGGCAGATTTCCACGTAGGTCCGGTTGGCGATGTGCAGCCCGTTCCTGTGGAAGCATTCGTAGCCGATGCAGCCCACGTCAGCCGTGCCGTAGCCCTGGCGCATAATGAGATCGAACTTCTTCTCCAGGGTGTTGCGTACCTTTTCCGGCAGTTTTTCCGCCGTCACAAAAGCCACTTCCAGAAAGAGGTCCTTGCGGAGATTGAGCCCCATGTTCTCCGCCTTCTGGCCCAGATGCATGAGGTAGCTGGCCGTTCCTACGTACCCGGTAATCCGCAGCTTCTGCATGATCTCCAGCTGGGTGTTCGTGTTGCCCGGTCCGGAGGGGACAAGGGCGCACTCCAGGTTGCGCAGCGGCTCTTCGAACATGAGACCGGCGGGGTTGAGGTGGTAGTTGAAGCAGTTCTGCACCACGTCACCGGAACGGAAGCCGGCGGCGTAAAACCCCTCGGTCCAGCCCCAGTAGTCGTTGGTCCGGTCTTCAGGGTCGAATATGGGGCCCGGCGAGAGGAAGATGCGCCGCATCTTGCCCAGGTCCTTGGTCAAAAGCCCGCCCAGTCTGGGGCCCATGGACTGAAGGAAAATGAGCTCTTTTTTCTTCAGGATGGGGATGTGCTTGATGTCGCTCAGCTCGTTGAACTTGCTGACATCGAACTGCGCCCGATCAAAGCGTTTCTTGACCTCCTCGGAGTACCTGTAGGCGTAGCGCAGCACATCCTTTAATTGAATGCGGTAAAACTGGTTCCTTTCCGAATCGTCGAGGACCTCCAGGCGATTGTATATGCCCTCAGTTCGGTCTTTTCTCGTCATAAGCCGTTCCTTCTTGATGAGCGGTATCCAGGCAAAGGTATAAACGATTCATTATATACAAATCAGGGGTGGTTGACAAGGAGTAAGTTGAGAGGGGACTGGCCTTCCTCAGGCCTGATCTTTTGCAGGCAAAGCACGTATGAACCATGATGCCAAATAGCGAATTGGGCCCAGAGCGCTCT
Source organism: uncultured Desulfohalobiaceae bacterium (assembly GCA_964595165.1). Classification (GTDB taxonomy): domain Bacteria; phylum Desulfobacterota; class Desulfovibrionia; order Desulfovibrionales; family Desulfothermaceae; genus CAZQPF01. The sequence continues at coordinate 50,557 of CAZQPF010000006.1, read as the reverse complement.
TGCGCTGAGAGGCTTCCGGTCCTCGGTTTTCCAAGCCTCGCGCATGGGGGATCCCTGCCCCCTCCGGACTCTTAGTTTTGCTGGAAGCATTGATGTTGCATGAAGCAAAATCGTATGCAGTTTTAATTCTCTTCTTCAATGAATTGCCAATATGTCAGCGCAGCCGGAGGCTGCGCTGACTAGTCCTGGCTGTCAGTAGGTGGGAGAGGGTGCTCTAACTGGAATTCCTCTCCCGCCAGGGCCTCTTTATGGACGGTGGCGAAGACCAGGTATCCGGTATGAGCCACCATGCGGTCCTCGGGGCGCAAGCGGTCGGGGACAGGCTTGTAGCGGCGGAGGAGGATCTCCACAACCTCGGTGTCGGTGAAAACCGAGGTCTCCATGGCCCTGAGGAGCTTTTCCACCTGATTCATGGTGGGAAGCAGAAACCCGGCCGGGCTTCCGTTTCTTAAGGAAGCGGCGAGCTGATCCAGGTACTCCCATGGGGTGCGGACATCGATGAACCCGGCCGGGATGTCCTCCAGTCCGAAGCCCTCATCGATGTCTCGTTCGTACTGGATCACCCGGTCCAGCATTCCTACCCGGTCGAGGTTCTTGGCACACAGGGAGGAGAACTCGGATCGCCGTTCAAAGGTGTGAACCGTCCCGCTGGGACCCACATACCAGGCAAAGGCCAGGGCTAGGCTCCCGGAACCGCTGCCCGCCTCCAGCACGCTGCCTCCCGGAGCGATGCTCAGCTTGAGCAGGATATAGCCGATATCCTTGGGGTATATGACCTGGGTTCTGCGTTCGACATTCTTGAGAAGTTCGTGCAGGGTTGGCTTGAGGATGCGGTATTTCCGGCCCAAATGGGAGGAGACTGTCTGGCCGAAGTCGGCTTGGCAGACATCTTCCATGAGGATCCGGCCGTCATGGGTATGAAGAGCCTCCTCAGGATCGAGAAGGCGCAGAAATCGCTTGCCCTGAGGGCTCACCAGTTGTATTAATTCCCCGGGTCGGATCATGCAGGCTCCGTATATCAATGGCGTCTGAAGGCCATTGAGGTATCTTGTTTATGCAAAAGAACTTATAAGGAGAAGGCAGTCTGGATTACGTTTTCGGTCCGGTCAAGTCCGGCCGCCTTGGTCTGTCTCTGGGTCTGGATCTTCTCGGCGAGGCCATCTGCAGCTTTGACTGCATCTATTGCGAATGCGGGCGGACGAAGGTACATACCCTGAAGCGCCGGCCCTACGTGCCGGCAGAGACGATATTGTCCGAGCTGGGGCAATGGCTGGAGGAAAACAAATACCGGCCGGATTACATTACCCTGGGCGGGCTCGGAGAGCCGTGTCTGAACAGTGATCTGGGGCGCATCATATCCGGCATCCGGGAGTTGGCCCCTGAGACGCCCATTGCGGTACTGACCAATTCTTCTCTTCTGGGCGATCCTTTGATAAGGAAAGAACTGTTGCGGTGTCAAGCGGTGCTCCCTTCTCTGGACACCTTGGTCCAGCGGGAGCTGTCCATCCTGAATCGGCCATGCCGACCCATGGATCCCAGGGATATCGGACAGGACATTCTTTGTTTCTCCAAAGAGCTTGCCGGCCAGCTATTCCTGGAAGTTCTGCTTGTCAGGGGGTACAATGACACTGAGGCCAATCTCATGCGGCTGCGGGATTTTTGCCGGGAGCTCCGTCCCCAGCGCATCGATGTGGTCACCATGACCAGGCCCGGCGCCTCTCTGCAAGCCAGGCCGGTATCCGGGGAAACACTGCAGAGGTGGCGTCATGAGCTGGAGCCATTGGCTGAAAGCGCAGAGCGAGAGACCGGGAAAAAGACGGCTCCCCGGAGGATGCCTGCAGGGGCAAAAGAGGAGATCCTCAACTCCCTGAAGCGAAGGCCGCAATGCCGGAGCGATTTGGTAGCCGGTCTGGGTATCGAGGAAGGCTTGGTGGAGGAAGTCTTGTGCCAACTGCGCCGGGAGGGGCTGGTCTTCCAGTTTGATCTCGGGCAGAGGACATATTTCAAGCCGGTGCCTTATTAAGAGATGCGACTGCAAAATATCCAATATCCGCCCGGCACAACGCGAGAAAACATTTCACAACTATACAGAGGAGGCTATGGCAGTTAGAAGACGACGAAAAATGTTCATCAGTATTCTGCCTGGGGAGCAGATCGAGGTAGTCCTCACCAAGGACGGAAAGGTCCAGGAGTACTACGTGGAGATGCTGCAGCAGGCCAAAACCAAGCGAAACATCTACAAAGGCTACATTCACAACATCGACTCCGCATTGCAGGCGGCATTCATCAATTATGGAGCGGGAAAGAACGGATTTTTGCAGATCGATGAAGTCCATCCCGAATACTACAAGTCCGGGGTTGCCGCCCAGAAGGGACATCGCTTCCCACCCATGCAGAAGGTGCTCAAGTCGGGCCAGGAGGTGCTGGTGCAGGTGGTCAAGGAGCCCACCGGGAATAAAGGGGCCTTTCTGACCACCTATCTCACCCTGCCGGGGAGATTCCTGGTTTTGACCCCGGGGCGGGAGCAGCTGGCCATTTCCCGAAAAATCGAAGGCGATAAGGAGAGGCAGCGGCTGAAGTCCATCATGAACGAGCTGGGACTGGATCCCGGTATCGGGGTCATCCTGCGCACGGTGAGCGCCGAGCAGAGCAAGACCAATCTGGCTCGGGATCTGCAGTTTCTCAAGCGGCTCTGGAAAGAGGTCCGCAAGAAAGGGATCTCGGAAAAAGCCCCGGCGCTGGTTTACGAGGAAAAGGATTTGGCCTTCCGGGCAGTCCGGGACTATCTAACCTCGGATGTCAGCGAGATCTGGGTGGATCACGAGGAGACCGCGCAGCAGATCAAGGAGTTCGCCGCCCTGGTCTTTCCCCGCCGCAAGAAGATGGTCAAGAAGCATCTGCAAACGGACAAGACGTTGTTCGATCGCTTCAATCTCACCTCCCAGCTTCAGAGCGTCTATGAGCGCAAGGTCGGGCTTCCCAGCGGAGGCGAGCTGGTGTTCGACCAGACCGAGGCCCTCACAGCGGTGGATATCAACTCCGGAAAGATCGGCGGGGAAAACAACTTCAAAGAGATGGCCTTCAAGACGAACCAGGAGGCGGCGCAGGAGATCGCCGACCAGCTCAGGCTTCGCGATATCGGCGGTCAGGTGGTCATCGATTTCATCGAGATGAAGGAGGGGCGGCATTGCCGGGAAGTGGAGAAAACGCTGCGCAATGGGCTCAAAATGGATAAGGCTCGGACCACCGTGGGCCGGATCTCCAGGTTCGGCCTTCTGGAGATGGTGCGCCAGCGAATGGGATCCACCGCATTGTCCACGACCTTGGAGGAATGCCCGCTCTGTCAGGGGGCGGGACGGGTGAGGAACTTGGAATGGCAGTCCTTGCAGGCCTTGAAGGACATCTACCATAAGCTGTGCGACAAGGATTCCTCCGAGCCTCTGGAGTATAAGGTCGGGCCTAAGCTGGCGGAGTACATGCTCAACCAGAAGCGAAACAAGCTGGTGGATCTGGAAGAGCAGTTCGAGCGCAGAGTACTTGTCACCTCCGACAGTGCTGAGCATGTCCGATAAACGGATCCTGCTTCATATCTGCTGCGGTCCGTGCGCCATATATCCGGTCCGGCAGCTCAAACAGCAGGGCTACGAGGTGGTGGGGCTCTTCTATAACCCGAACATCCACCCCCTTACCGAGTATCTTCGACGAAGAGAAGGGGTGGAGCAGGTGGCGAAGCGTTTGTCCATCCAGGTCATTTTCAAGGACCAGGAGTACGATCCCGGGACCTTTCTTCGCCGGGTGGTGTATCGGGAAGCGAACCGCTGCTTTTACTGCTATCATCTCCGTTTGGAACGCACCCTGTCCATCGCCAGACACGGGGGCTTCGAGGCCTTCAGCAGCACGCTGCTCTTCAGCAAGCAGCAATACCACGACCGTGTCGCCTCGCTGGGCAGAGATCTGGCCGGCGGAGGCCAGACCCGCTTCCTGTATCAGGACTTTCGCGCCGGATGGCCCGAGGGCGCGGAGACGAGCAAGCAATGGGGCGTCTACCGGCAGCAGTACTGCGGCTGTATCTACAGCGAGGCGGAGCGCTATGCCAAGGACCTTCGAGCCCAGTCTCCCTAGAAGTCCTTGATTGTGGAAGCGGCAAATGATCCGCTTTAAAGCCGACTCATGCAGCTCTACGTCCATGTGCCTTTTTGCCGCAGCAAATGCGCCTACTGCGGCTTCTACTCCGTGCCCTACACAGCGGAGCTGGAGTCTCGTTTTATAGAGCTTTTGCTGCGGGAAATAGGCTACTGGGGTCCAGCCCTGAAGCACCCGCAGCTGGAGACCGTTTTTTTCGGCGGAGGGACCCCGAGCCTGCTGGCTGGCGAAAGCCTGGAGCGCATTGTTCAGGCCTTGCAGCAGGAGTTCTCCTGGAGTCCGGATGCCGAGCTCACCCTGGAGGCCAACCCGGATTCCCTGGACAGGGAGCTGTTGGCCCTGTGGCGCGAGCTCGGGGTCAATCGAGTGAGCATCGGTCTGCAAAGCTTCCATGATGAAAGGCTCGCGGCCCTGGGTCGACCTCACAGCGCCGAGCAGGGAGTTGAGGCCCTGAGGCAAGCCCGCCGAGCCGGCTTCACGGTGGGGGCTGATCTGCTCTGGGGCCTGCCGGGGCAATCGACTCAAGACTGGCTTGAAGATTTGAGCTTTCTCCATCAACTTGGCCCGGACCATGTTTCCTGCTATGGATTGAGCCTGGAGCCGGGCACCGCGCTAGCCCAAAAGGCCTCTCAGGGCGGAATCCATCTTCCGGACGAGGAGGAGCAGGCCGAGATGTACCTGCAGGGAGCGGCCTATTTGGAGGCCCTCGGCCTGGAGCAGTACGAGATCTCCAACTTTGCCCGGCCCTCAAAGCGGTGCCGGCACAACGAAGGCTACTGGGCCGGTAGGAGCTACCTCGGCCTGGGACCGGGAGCGGTTTCCTCGCTGCTTGCAAAGCGCTGGGAAAACCCTCGACAAATGGAGGACTACGCGGCATGCGCAGATCAGGGGATCGAGGCCAGAGCTGCGGAGTCATTGGGCCCGGAAGAGGAGAGACGGGAGATGATCCTTCTGAGGCTGCGCAGGAGCAAAGGGCTTTCTCTAACTGAGTACACCGCCCTCACCGGACAGGATCTCCTCCAGGAACGCGGCCCTCTCCTGGAGGCACTTATTTCCAGAGATCTTATGCACCTAAGTGGCGATCGGCTGTGTCTGAGCCCCCAGGGCATGGTGGTCAGCAACTCCATTCTCGAATATCTTTTTTTTTAGTCAGAGCGGCCGGAGGCTGCGTTCCTATGAAGCTCCATTTTTTAACCCCTCACCCGGCACTCAGTTTCGGGATTCATAGTTGGAGCTTATGCCATAAACCCATCATGTGCCTCAACGGACACTCTGAGATCTTTTCATATAAACTGAGTGCCGGGAGCTCCCCTTGGGAAGGGGAGCAGTTCCGGAGTTTCTTCCAGTGATCAAACGGGCTGCGTTGTCGTACGATCAATATATTGAAAAAAATGAATTTATCATCAATGAAATTGCCAATAAGTCAGATTTGCCGGAGGCAAAGCTGACTTAGTAAAGGTAAATACGAGCCTGGTTCATGGTCCGAGAACGCTTGCTGCTCATCGACGTGGGGAACACGAATATCAAAATCGTCGTGGCCAACGACGGGGTTATCGAGGATTCCTTCGTCCTGCCTACCAATCTTCAGGAAACTGCGGATACCTTCGGCTTGAAGATCGGGGAGCTGTGCCGGCATTTGGGAATCAACTCCAACTGGGTCCACGCCTGGGTGGTCTCTTCGGTGGTGCCTTCGCTGGATCCCTTCATCGCAGCGGCCGGGGAAAAGTACGCCGGGTGCCCGGTGTACCTCGTGCCCCGGGATCTGCCTTTGCCTCTGGAGAACCGCTACGCCAATCCCGAGGAGGTGGGCGCTGACCGCTTGGTTACCGCTTACGCCGCGAGGGAGCTCCTGGAGACGGAAGGGATCATCGTGGTCGACTTCGGTACGGCCACCACCCTGGAGTGCGTACAGGGGAGAAGCTATCTCGGCGGTCTGATCTGTCCCGGGCTGTTCTCCTCTCTGCGGGCTCTGGGGGGGCAGACGGCCAAGCTGCCTCAAATCAGCCTCGATTTGCGCTCCTACGTTCTGGAGATCGGAGACAGCACCGTGACCAGCATGAATCAGGGGTTCGTCTACGGCTTCGCCTCGATGATCGAAGGCTTGTGCACCAGACTGCGAACCTTTCTGCAGGGGGAGATCACAGTGGTGGCCACCGGCGGGTTTGCGGCCAAGATTCAGCCGGTTTGCACCGCCATTGACGTGGTGCGCCCGGACCTTCTGCACCGGGGGCTTCTCATGGCCTATCACCATGAACGCGGCTGAGGGGCGGCAGAGATTTCCTCCAGCCGTTTTGCCCAGCTTTTTTTGCAGAGGAATTTCATCCGGGTTTTGTTCGGGAGATGAACCGGGGGCAAAGCCTCGTTACAATAAGGAGGATGCTATGAGCACCATTGTTGCTGTATGGGCCAGAGAGGTTCTTGATTCTCGCGGCCATCCCACCATCGAGGTGGAGGTGGAGCTGGAGGGAGAGGTCAGCGCCCGAGCTGCGGTTCCTTCCGGGGCTTCCACCGGCAGCCGCGAGGCTTTGGAGTTAAGGGACGGGGACGCTGCGAGGTACGGCGGCAAGGGAGTCCAGCAGGCCGTGAGCAACGTGCGCAATCGGATTGCTCCAGAGGTCGTCGGGCTGGACGCTCTGCGGCAGTTGGAGCTGGATAGCCTGCTCCGGGAGCTGGACGGCACGGAAAACAAGTCCAATCTGGGCGCCAATGCCATGCTCGGAGTATCCATGGCTGTGGCCCGGGCGGCGGCGAAGTATGCCGGTATGCCCCTGTACCGCTATCTGGGCGGGGTGGGAGCCAACACCCTCCCGGTGCCGCAGATGAATATCGTCAACGGAGGGGCGCACGCCTCGAACAACCTCGATATTCAGGAGTTCCTCATCCTGCCCCTTGGCTTCGACAGCTTCAAAGAAGCCCTTCGAGCCGGCTCTGAGACCTTTCAGGCGCTCAAGTCCATTCTGGCTCAGGAGAACATGAGCACCTCCGTCGGAGACGAGGGAGGGTTCGCTCCCCATTTCGCCTCCCAGAAACAGGCCTTTGAATATATCCTCAAGGCGGTGGAGAAGGCGGGCTATGAGCCGGGCCGGGAGATTGGCCTGGGAATCGACGCCGCCGCCTCCGAGTTCTACAAGCAAGGCAAGTACGAGCTGGCCGGCGAGGGCAAGAGCCTGAGCAGCGACGAGCTCCTGGACTACTACAGCGACTTCGTTTCCAGCTTTCCCATCGTTTCTATCGAAGACGGGCTGGCTGAAGAGGACTGGGAGGGCTGGAAGCGGATGACCCAAAAGCTGGGACGCAAGGTGCAGCTGGTGGGCGACGACGTCTTCGTGACCAATCCGACCATTGTGAGCCGGGGCATTCATGACCGCGTGGCCAACGCCGTGCTTATCAAGCTCAATCAGATCGGGACCCTGTCCGAGACCCTGGCCACCATCGAGCTGGCCAAGAAGAGCGGCTACCGGAACGTGGTCTCCCATCGTTCCGGGGAAACCGAAGATCACTTTATCTCCGATTTGGCCGTGGCCATGAACACCGGACAGATCAAAACCGGCTCCCTGAGCCGCAGCGATCGGCTGGCCAAGTACAACCAGCTGCTGCGCATCGAAGAGGATCTGGCCGATCAGGGAAGGTACTACGGCAATACTCTGGCCAAGCACTTGTTTTGATGCAGCCAGGTCTCAATATCTCGAGATGCCGCCCCTGGCAATTTTTTTATGCAATAAAATGAGCATTATGACAGCACAGCCGAAGGCTGTGCTGTCTTGACAAAGAATTCGGTCCTATCTTAAGCAGATTATACATTAGGGATGCCAAATGAACCGCTAACCGGTGAAAGGAGAGAGTCCATGAGCGCACAACTTATTAAAGGTACCGACATCCGGGAGGAAATTCTGGAGGAGATCAGCAAGGAGGTCGAGCAGATCAAGGAAAAGCACGGCGCCGTTCCCGGATTGGCCACCATTCTGGTGGGCGAGGATCCAGCCTCCCAGTCCTATGTCTCCCTGAAGATCAAGACCGCGCATCGGCTCGGCTTCAAGGAGATCCAGGACACCCAGCCCGCGGATCTGAGCCAGGAGGACCTGCTAGCCTTGGTGGACAAGTACAACAAGGACGACTCCATTCACGGCATTCTCGTCCAGCTGCCTCTGCCCAAGCACATCGACGAAAAGCGGGTGCTCAATGCCATTGATCCGGACAAGGACGTGGACGGCTTCCATCCGGTGAACGTGGGCCGCTTGATGATCGGAGGCGACGAGGTGAAGTTTCCTCCCTGCACCCCGGCCGGTATTCAGGAGATGATCATCCGGGCCGGCGTGGAGACCAGCGGGGCCGAGGTCGTGGTGGTCGGCCGCTCCAACATCGTGGGCAAGCCCATTGCCAACATGATGCTCCAGAAAGGCCCCGGAGCGAACTCCACGGTGACCGTGGTGCACACCAGGACCAAGGATATGGCGGCTCACTGCAAGCGGGCCGATATACTCATTGTGGCAGCCGGGGTGCCCGGCCTGGTCAAGCCGGAATGGATCAAGCCAGGGGCCTGCGTGATCGATGTGGGCGTCAACCGGGTCGGGGAAAAGCCGAGCAAGAAGGATCCCAACAAGATGGTGCCCATCCTGCGTGGCGATGTGGACTTTGACAAGGCCGCTGAGATCGCCGGCTCCATCACTCCGGTACCGGGCGGTGTCGGCCCGATGACCATCACCATGCTCATGCGCAATACCCTGCGCTCCCTGAAGTTCCATCTGGGCATCAATTAGATTACTCCGGAAGACCGGATGTAATCTAATTGTATCTTCTTTTATAAAAAAGAAGCAAAAACGCAGAGGATAAAAAAAGCGGCCTTTTGAAAAGGCCGTTTTTTTTATCCTCTGCGTTTGAACATCCGCTCCAGGGAGGCCTCGTCGAAACGCACGGCAGTGGGCCGGCCGTGGGGGCAGTACCACCGCTCCGGGCATTGCAGCCAGGCGGTGAGAAGCTGTTTGGCCTCGGAAGGTGCGAGCGCTTCTCCGGCCTTGACTGCGTTGCGGCAGGCCAGGAGCACCCACAGATCGTCCATGCTGCTGCTCTGCTGGCTTAGAACCGCACGTAAGAAATCCCGGCCTCCGGCCCGGTCGAGATGGTTGGGCACTCCTCGTACCAGCAGGACCTCCGGGCTCGGCCGGTCCAAGGAGAAGCCGAGAGATCGCAGATAGGGGGCCACGCGCTCCAGCACGGCCTGCTCCGAGGGGTGCAGGCTCAGCTCGAGCCCGAAGGCCAGTGCCTGGGTCTGCGGCTGCTGCCGAGCCCTTTGGTAGCTGCTGAAAAGGACCCGCTCGTGCGCCGCGTGCTGGTCCACGATCCACAGCTCCCGGTCGGAGAAGCGCAGGAGGAGATAGCTGCGCTGCAGCTGTCCCAGGTAGGCCTTGCCTTCAGGAAGGGGCTCCTCCACATGGGAGGCGGTTTGCAGCGGTTTCTGCCAAGCGGTCTGCGAAGCTCTTCCGCTGTCTTCTGCGGCAGTGAGGCCATATCCTGAGCCCAGAGTATCACTGCTTTTTCCTTCCCATTCCAGATAGGATCCAATCTCGCCCCGGGTCTCGATTTTTTCCCTTTCCCCGGTCACCGGGGGCTGGAATGCTTGCCCCTCGCCTTGCCGGGAGCTTCCTTCGGCGGAAAGCAGGGCCTGCTGCACGGCGGTATGCAGGAGCGAAAAGACCTTCTTTTCCTCGCGGAAGCGGACCTCGGCCTTGGCCGGATGGACGTTGATGTCCACCTCCCCAGGGGGCAGCTCTACAAAGAGAACGGCCTGGGGATGCTCCTTGCTCAGAATTTTTCCGGAGTAGACCTGCTTGAGGGCGCTTTGCAGCACCCGGCTCAAGACCGGGCGGTTGTTGACGTAGAACAGGATGCGGTCCGCTCTGGCCTGGGCGGACTCCGGTGCTCCCACCAGCCCCTGCACCACGGAGTCCCCGAATCGATGCTGCACCGGAATGAGGGACCCGGTGATGCGCTCCGGCCAGATGGCCTGCAATCTCTCCAACAGGGATTGGTTCTTGTTGAAGGAAAAAAGGAGCCGGTTGTTGGAGGTGAAGCTGAACCCGGCCTGCAGGTTGGCCAGGGCGATGCGCTGCAGGACCTCCTGGCATTTGCGGCCTTCGGTGGACCAGGTTTTGAGGAACTTGAGCCTGGCCGGAGTGTTGAGGAACAGATCGCGTACCTCGACCCGGGTTCCCTCGCGCAGCGGCGCGGGCTGCTTTTCAATCCCGCTCCCGAACTCCGTGTCCAGGCAGAAGCCCTCTAAGCCCTCCGGCTCGATGGAGCAGATGGTCAGCCTGGAGACGGAGCCGATGCTCGGCAGGGCCTCACCGCGAAAGCCGAAGCTCTGGATATGGCCCAGATCCTCGATGGAGCTGATCTTGCTGGTGGCGTGCCTGGTGAGGGCCAGCTCCATGTCCTGCGGACTCATCCCCGAGCCGTTGTCCTGAACCGAGATAAGGCTTTGCCCGCCTCCCTGGATGGCAGCCTCGATACGATCGGCTCCGGCATCCAAAGAGTTCTCCAAAAGCTCCTTGAGGACGCTCGCTGGCCGTTCCACCACTTCGCCGGCGGCGATCTGGTTCTGCAGCTCCGGAGGAAGGATCCGGATGGGCCGGTTCGTTTTGCTGGGCTGCATGGACGAGCTCTACTCCCCGGGGGCGCTCAGGGTTTGCTCAATGGCTCCCAGCTGATGCAAGGAGATCATGATGGTCAAGCGGGTTTCGTCCTGCTCTTTCTGCATATCCAGGGAAACCCCCCAGCATTGGTGGCTGTAGGTCAGGCCCAGCCGCTGGGTGATGGACTCCGAGGTCTCCAGATCCCGTTCATAGTCAAAATTCACTTTCCAGTGATCGCCGAGCCCCAGCTGGCCTCCGGTGCGCAGAATGGAGAGCGCCTCCTGGTTCTTGCGCCGGATGTCTTCCTCCAGCTCTCGTTTGTAATCGTATCCGAAGTGGGCCGAGAACCAGTCCTCAACCTTGAGGCGCAGCATGTGCTCGTGCTCAGTGACTCCTCCGATGTAGGGCGAGAACCAGGTTCTGTCCTCCAGGCTGAGCCAGGAGCAGGGCTTGAAAGTGGCTTCCAGGCGGATATCGGAAAAGGGGCGTTTCGGATAGCGGTCCAGATCTTCGTCGCGGTCGGCCTCGTTGAAGTCGTAGCTCTGCTCCAGCTTGAGCCGGAGAGTGTCCCGGTAACGGCTGGCGGTGTTGAACTCAGTCCCGTTGTCCCCGGGCTGGCTGACCACCTGGTCCGTGCGCAGGGTGAACACGTTGGTCAGGGAGTAGGTGAGCTCGTTTTCAGGCTCAATGCGGTCCACAGAGTCGAAATCCGGAAGCTCGGACTGATCCTCTTCCGGGATGTAGCTGTACTCGATCTCCGGGCGCAGGCTGTGCTTCATCCTGCTCCACTGGCTCCGGCCCAGGGTCTGGGCTGAAGGATTCAGCTCGTCCGGTTCCTTGAGGCTGAAGATGCGGTACAGCTCGCTGAACCCGTTGATGCGAAAGTCCCAGATGCCCCGTTCCTGGAAGTCGTCCGGGTTGTCCGCGTTCTCCTCAAAGTTGTCGATGTAGTACAGGGTCTGCCGCCAGCCGATCTGGGGGTTCAGGGTGCCGTATCTGGAATCGATGCGCCAGTTGAGCTTGGGGTGGAGGTCGATGCGGCTTCCGGTGGTTCCGGAGCGCCTCCAGAAGTGGGTCAGCTCGTTCTCCGCCTCCCATTCCAGGGGCGAATCGAGCAGCTGCCTGCGGTAGAAGTTGAGGTTCAGCTCCGGCAGCCGCTGCAGGGTGTCGTTATCCTCGGGATCGAGGCTGAGGTGGTTGTCGTTGAAGTATTTCAGGTTCTGGTTGTACTCTATGCGGGATTGCAACCCGATATCGGCCCAGTTACGGCTAACGCTCCAAACGTTCTCCCGGACGAGGTCGTCCTTGTCCTGGATATCGCGGCCGAACTGCTCCAGGAAAATGTCCCGGCTCCTCTCGAATCCCAGATAGCCGGAGTCGAACTCCCGGAGATAGTTCTGATCGGAGACGAGGTCGAGATCCAGCTTGGTCTCCCATTCCGGGGAGCCGATAAAGCCGTTGTACTTGCCGCGCAGCCAGTAGCGTTCCCGGTTGGAGCGGATCATGTTGTCCCCGGAGAACTGTGCCTCCTCCTCGGCTTCCGTATCCGCGGTGATCTGGTCCCGGAGGAAGTCCAGCTGAAAGACTCCCTTGGATTGCAGGTTCGGAGTCAGCCGGTACTCCGTCCCCAGCATGGGCCCGCGATTGCTCAGGTAGCTGGCATACAGGGTCGCATCCTGCTCCTGGTTGATCACCTGGTAATAGGGCAGGACGAACCCGGTGCCATCCCTGGAGCTGGAAACGTACTCCGGAAGCAAAAATCCGGATTGGCGCTGCCTTTTCACCGGAAGCACGGTGTAGGGGGAGTAGAGGAGGGGCCGATCCTTGATCCGGAACCTGGAGTGCCACAGCCGGGCATAGCCGTCGATGGTGATCCTGCCGCGCGCGGTCTTGAGTGACCAGGCCGGGACCTCGCCGTCGCAGGCGGTCACTTCTGCCTGCTCGAAGGAGTAGGTCTCGGGGCCGGTTTTCTCCAAATGCTGGCCCTCGAAATAGAGGTGCGGCTCGTGGAGGAAGACCTGCCCGTCTTTCAGCCATCCGGTATTGCTCTGCAGGTCGAACTTGGCCTCCTTGGCCTTGACGGTGTCGTTCTTCCATCTGGCCCGAACGCTGCCCCGGAGGTAAACCTTCTTTTGCTGCCAGTTGTAGCGGGCGTAGTCGGCCTGGAAGAAGCTGTCCTCGCGGCTGAGCAGGACATTGCCGAAGGCTTGGGCCACCTTTTTCTGTTGGTTGACCTCCAGCCGATCGGCCTTGAGGTTCCAGGGCAGGTCGCGGCTTTCCTTGGCAGAGGCAAGAGGGTTGCCGTATTCGATGATGGCGCTTGCAGCGGTGGAGGCAAAAGCAAAGGGAAGCAGGGCGGCAATCAATAGGATGAGGAGCAGAGACGGTTTTGGGGCGGCTGGATTGGCTTCAGGCATGGAATGTCTTCAGCTATGCATTCTGCTTAAGCACCGGGGAATGAATGTTCTTGCCAGGAGGCCTCAAGGGGTTGTAGCAAAATGGCGCAGGAAAGCAAATGCCTGCCTGCTTACGGCAGCCAGGGATGCATTTGCCAAGGGGATAAAAAAATCCCGTCTCGGTTGGAGACGGGATTTGCATGGCGGAGAGGGAGGGATTTGAACCCTCGATCGGGGTTTAAGCCCGATACTCGCTTAGCAGGCGAGCGCCTTCAGCCAGCTCGGCCACCTCTCCTTGACTGGGCGGCAGCCATTTACCGGCCGCCCTCATATTCAATTCATACGTATTGATCCTTTTTCTGTCAAGTCAGCCTTGCCTCCGGCAAAGCTGACTTGAAGTTCATTTTATTGAAGAAAAGAAAGTTTAGCAGCAGCTTGACTGAAGGACACTTTTGCCGGATTAGAAAACCGAGGACCGGAAGCCTCTAAGCGCAAGAGAGCCCTGTGCCCGGTTCGCAACTTGGTATGGAGTTTCATGTGAGCTATGAGCTTCTTCGCTATAAGCTATTCATTCTGCGCAATGCGTTACACCAGGGGTTGTCAACAAAAGTATTTTGTACTAAATGTTCTCTTTTGCACGGAGAGGTGTCCGAGTTGGCCGAAGGAGCACGATTGGAAATCGTGTGTGCCGGCAGCACCGGCACCGAGGGTTCGAATCCCTCCCTCTCCGCCATGTTGCGTCGACAAGGGAGGCCGGACGGCAGTGGGGCTGCCAACCCCGTCAGGCCCGAGAGGGAGCAGCGGTAACAGTACCCGCTGGGTGTCCGGCTTCCCTTTGTAAGGGCGTAGCATTCACTACGCCCTTATTTTTTGATCCTCTCATCGTCGCAGCCAAAGGCTGCGCTGAGATCTGAAGTCCATGTGAGCCACCTCGATCGAGGACCTGCCCATGCTCGAGCTCAAGTTTATCCAAAGAAACCCGCAAGTCGTGCAACAGGCCCTGGACAAGCGGGGAGCCGACCTACGCATCGACGACTTTCTCGATCTGGACCGACAGCGGCGCGAGCTCGTTCAGGAGATTGAAGATCTGCGCCGGGAGCGCAATACCGCTTCCGAGGAAGTGGGCCGGCTCAAGAAGCAAGGCCAGGATGCCTCGGATCAGATTTCCAGGCTCTCGCTGGTTTCCGATCGCATTAAGGAGCTGGAGTCCAAAAGGAAAGAGGTCGAGGAGTCGATGCACGACTTTCGCCTCTCCATCCCCAACGTTCCGCACCCGGATGTGCCTCAAGGGGATTCCGACGAGGACAACCTGGAGGTGAGAACCTGGGGCGCAAAGCCGGACTTCGGCTTCAGCCCCCAGCCGCACTGGGAGCTGGGGCCCAAGCTCGGGGGGCTTGATTTTGAGCGGGCGGCCAAGATCACCGGAAGCCGGTTCGCCCTGTACTGGGGATGGGCCGCCAAGCTGGAGCGGGCCTTGATCAGCTTCATGCTCGATATTCAGACCAAGGAGAACGGATACACCGAAGTTCTGCCGCCTTTTATCGTCAATGCGGACAGCATGCAGGGAACCGGCCAGCTGCCCAAGTTCGCCGAAGATCTGTTCAAGCTCGAGGGCTGGGAGTACTACCTGGTGCCCACGGCCGAGGTGCCGGTGACCAACATCCATAAAGAGGAGACCCTGGCCGAAGGCGATCTCCCGCTGGCCTACACCGCGTTCACGCCCTGCTTCCGCTCCGAGGCGGGATCCTACGGCAAGGATACCAAGGGGCTCATCCGGCAGCATCAGTTCAACAAGGTGGAGCTGGTCCGCTTTTCCCATCCGGATACCTCCTACGACGAGCTGGAGCTCCTTCTCGGGCACGCCGAGGTGGTTCTGCAGAGGCTGGGGCTGCATTATCGGGTGGTGGTGCTGTGCACCGGGGATCTCGGATTCTCAGCAGCCAAGACCTACGACATCGAGGTCTGGCTTCCAGGACAGGAGGCCTATCGGGAGATCTCCTCCTGCTCCAACTTCCTGGATTTTCAGGCCAGGCGGGCCAATATCCGCTACAAGCCCAAGCAGTCCAAGAAGAGCGCCTTTCTGCACACCTTGAACGGATCGGGTCTGGCCATCGGCCGAACCCTGGTGGCCATTCTGGAGCAATGCCAGCAATCCGACGGCTCGGTGCTCATTCCGGAGGCCTTGCGCCCCTATATGGACGGGCTGGAAATCATCGGGCCTTGAGAAGATGCGACTGCAAAAATCTTTTTTTGCAGTCGCAGTGGTCGGTGATCAGAGGTCAATGGTCAGTAAAATCAGAAACTTACGACAAGTTGCTTGCGCTTGAGCCCGCCGCGCATGACTTTTTGCAGCTGCGTCTGAGAAGAGTGGTGCAAGGTGGATATTGTCTGCTCCGTGGCTGCGCGGATTAGGCAGTTTAGATCTATTGTTGACAAATCTCGGCTTATAAGGCACATAAGATGTTTTGCTCGGGTCGTTAACTCAGCTGGTAGAGTATCGGCCTTTTAAGCCGAGAGTCGCAGGTTCGAATCCTGCACGACCCACCAGAGCGTCCCCATCGTCTAGTGGCCCAGGACGCCGGCCTCTCACGCCGGTAACGGGGGTTCAAATCCCCCTGGGGACGCCATAATGATTCTAAGGGGTTATCTAAAATTAACCTTTATCCATAGACCGCGGACACACTTTCCGGACACAGTTTAGCCTTCAGAAGCCATTCTGAAGGCTTTTTTCGTTTCTGCCCCCATTTCCTTGCCAAACTGGAGCACTTTGCCTTCGCTGGAGTGCTGGTGGGCAAGCGCTATCTGCACCAGGTTGACCATGAAATCTGTACAGGCCCTGACCGGGGTTCTTCTGACCAGCATCGCCAGTTGCTGGGTTTGGGGATAGTGTAGTATCTTTCAAAGAGGAGAAAAATCAGATCCTCTGAATGTTGCTTTTGAAGCTGTTGTTATATAAGAGATAATTGATGAAAACGATCCACGACTTTCCTGAGACAGTCAGAGTGTTGGAGCAGGTTCTGATACCGTTGTCCGATGGTACGCGTGTGGCCGCTAAGATCTGGCTCCCGGAATCAGCCGATAGTACCCCGGTCCCTTCCATTCTGGAGTATATACCCTACCGGAAACGCGACTTCGAGGCGGTGAGCGATTCCATCAGCCACGGCTACTTTGCCGGCCACGGCTATGCCTGTGTGAGGGTGGATCTGCGGGGTGCCGGAGAGTCCGAAGGTGTCCTCCGGGATGAGTACCTCCTCCAGGAGCAAAAGGACGGCCTGGAGGTGCTGGCCTGGATCGCTGCGCAGCCGTGGTGCAATGGCTCCATCGGCATGATGGGGATTTCCTGGGGCGGCTTCAATGCCCTCCAGCTCGCTGCTTGGCAGCCTCCCGAGCTCAAGGCGGTTATTACCGTCTGCTCCACAGATGATCGTTACGCCGACGATGTCCATTACATGGGGGGCTGCCTCCTGGGGGATAACCTCTCCTGGGCCTCCACCATGTTCGCCTATAACGCCTGCCCCCCCGATCCCCTCCTGGTGGGAGAGCGCTGGAAGGAGATGTGGATGGAGAGGCTGGAAGGAAGCGGGCTGTGGCTGAAGACATGGCTCGAGCATCAGCGGCGGGACGAGTACTGGAGGCACGGCTCGGTCTGCGAAGATTTCTCAGCCATTGCCTGTCCGGTCATGGCCGTGAGCGGATGGGCGGATGGATACTCCAACGCGGTGTTCCGCTTGCTGGCCGGGCTCTCGGTTCCCTGCAAGGGGCTCATCGGGCCCTGGAGCCATAAGTATCCCCATTTCGGCATACCCGGGCCGGCAATCGGCTTTCTTCAGGAAGCCTTGCGCTGGTGGGACACCTGGTTGAAAGGCGAGGATTCAGGGATTGCCAAGGAACCTGTGCTCCGGGTTTGGATGCAGGACAGCGTCCCACCCACTACCCTTTACCGCAAGCGTCCCGGGCGCTGGGTGGCCGAGCCGAGCTGGCCTTCGGAGCAGATTCAGATCAAGGCCCTGCACCTCCATGACAGCCATCTCCTCCTGGAAGAAAGGCCGGAGCGTGAGGCAGGGCTGACCATTCAATCGCCCTTGAGCGTGGGGCTCTATGCCGGCAAATGGTGCTCCTATGCCGCACCACCGGATCTTCCCCACGACCAGCGGGAGGAGGACGGCGGCGCTTTGACCTTCGATACCCGGCCTCTGGAAGAGCCTTTGGAAATTCTCGGCTCTCCGGTGCTCAGTCTGGATGTATCCTCGAACGAGCCCGTGGCCATGATCGCCGTACGCTTGTCCGATGTCGCCCCCGACGATAAGGCCACCCGAATCACCTACGGCCTGCTCAACCTCTGCCATCGCACCAGCCATGAAAAGCCGGAGACTCTGCAACCCGGTCAAATCTACCGGGTGCATGTTCAGCTGAACCATATCGCCCAGAGTTTTCCCCAAGGGAACCGCCTGCGCATCTCCGTCTCTACGTCCTACTGGCCTCTGGCCTGGCCTCCGCCCAGGCCGGTGCGATTGAGCCTGCATACCGGCACAAGCCGGCTGGAGCTCCCGGTGCGTCCGCCCAAGGAGAGCGATGCGGCTCTCCGTCCGTTCCCGGAGCCCGAAGGGGCTCCGTCGGTTGCCATGAGCCAGCTGAAGCCGGCCAAGCATACCTGGAGGGTTATCCGGGACCTGGCAGAGGACGAGTCCACCCTGGAGGTTATCAAGGACGAAGGCGCCTTTCGCTTTGAGGACATTGACTGGACCGTAACCAACCGGGCCCAGGAATGGTATGCTTACAGGGAGGACGACTTCGGCTCAGTTCGTGGGGAAACGCTGTGGTTCCGGAGCTTCGAGCGCGGAGCATGGTCGGTGGAGACGATCACCCGGACCGTGCTGACCTCAACAGTGAGCCACTTCCGGCTGCACGCCGAGCTGGACGCCTTTGAAGGGGACGAACGGGTCTTTTCCCGAAACTGGCTCTACGAGATTCCCCGGGACCACGTATAGAATGTATACCTCTCTATGCTGTAACCACGCGAGGCAGCCCTCCATGGCACAGGGCTACGTACTGGCTATTCACGGCGGATGTGAGGACATCGTTCCGGAACGCTTCACCCCTGAAGCCGAGATGGAGCATCTGGAGACCCTTCAAAAGAGCCTTTCTGCGGGTCGGGCTTTGCTCCGGGACCACGGAGGGGCTTTGGACGCAGTTGAGGCAGCCGTCAAGGTTTTGGAGGACTCGCCTCACTTCAATGCGGGCCGGGGATCCGTCTTTGCCAGGGATGGCAGAAACGAGATGGACGCAGGGATCATGAGCGGCGAGAGTATGCAAGCCGGAGCCGTGGCCAGTACCAGCAGTGTAAAAAATCCAGTGGCAGCGGCCCGCCTGGTTATGGAAAAAACGGAGCATGTGCTGCTCGTCAGTGCCGGGGCAGAGCGTTTTGCCAAGGAGCAGGGGCTGGAAAGAATGAGCCCGTCCTACTTTTATACCCCTAAGCGTTGGGAGGAATATCTGCAAGCGAACAGGGACACGGGCCAGCCTGCACCGAACCAGGGGAGATACGGTACAGTGGGCGCTGTTTCCCTGGACGGAAAGGGCAATTTGGCGGCAGCCAGCTCAACAGGAGGCACGAGCAACAAGCGGTGCGGCCGGGTCGGAGATTCGCCGCTCGTCGGAGCCGGGGTCTTTGCCAACAATGACACCTGCGCCGTCAGCTGCACCGGGCATGGGGAGTCTTTCATCCGGAGTGCAGCCGCATATCGGCTTTCCGCCTTGATGGAGCTCGGGGGGCAGAACCTGGAAGAGGCAGCAGGAGCAGTCCTGATGAAGGTTCAGGAGCTCGGAGGCCAGGGCGGGCTTATAGCCGTGGATAAAAAAGGCAGGGTGGCTTTGCCTTTCACCACGCAGGGTATGTTCAGGGGCCTCGTTCTTGAGGGCCAGCCGCCCAGGGTAGCCATGTATGGCCCTCCGGGAAGCTGGGCCTTGCATGGAGCATGATGTGTTGTGCCGGGTGCTTCGGGGCGCAACAAAATGTTGTTTTGCCCTTTTTTCTTTTTGGGAAAAGAAAAGAGAGCTCCTTTTGATCCAGGCACGCGGGTCACAACGAGCTAGGGCCGCACTCTGTCCTGAACCCCGCCCGTGCCGGGAGCCGGGTCCCCCTGGAACGGCAGCTCCATAGGTGAGGTGAGGACCTGGATGCCCACTGCAGGTTCGGGCTCGGGAAGTCGTTGCTGAGCCGCCTCCGGGGACACCACTGGTATGGTCAGATCCTGGTACTGGTATGTGAGCATCTCGCGGCACTGCTGAAACTTTTCCAGCAGCTCCTTTTGGCTGTCGGCTCCCAGATAGATAAAGGCTGTGGCATAGCTGTAGCTGTCCTGCTCCGGGATATCGGAGAGCTTCATGCCGGCTTTGCCCTGCAGATCGACAAAGGTCCCCGGGATCTTTTCACTGATGGCCTCGAGATCCTCCTTGGTGGGTACGCTGGTGATGAGCTTGTCCTGATACTCCCGCAAGAAGAACTTGCCGGCTACACGAAACTTACCCTGCCGTTTGATGAACCAGGGATCCTGGTTGAGGGCCACGTCGAGCATGATCTGGTGGTTGGAGACGCCGTCCACCTTCTCGAAGAGATCGCTGTGGGATTGCGGAATTCGGGTGTTGATCTCCAGGAACCAGATCTTGTCTTGTTTTTCGTTCCAATAGAACTCCAGGTTGAAAGCGGAGTGATCAAAGCCGATCTGGAGCAGGACCTTCTCAGCGATGGCGGCCATCTCCTCCTGGACCTTCCTGGGGAGCCGGGAGGGATACTGGTAGCGGGCAAACGTGGTCCGGTTGGGCTCGCGAATGGAGTCGATAATTCCGTAGGTCCGGACCCGGCCGTTATGCACATAGCCCTCCAGAGTGCACTGCAGCCCGGAGATGATCTTTTCGGCGAGACAGTGCGAGCTGTTCACCCGGGCCACCTCCCGGGGGAGCTCGGCTATGTCCAGCAGGTAGTCAAAGGGCTTGAAGAGCCCGATTTTCTCCCGGAGAATGGAGACGGCCCGTTTGAAATCCTTTTTGCTGTTGATGCGAAAGCCGAGCTGCGAGGCCGTGGACTTGATGGGCTTGATCCAGAAGGGATAGCCGAAGGGGATGTGCTCCAGTACCTGGTCGTCGAACGGATCGACAACGGAAAACTCCGGGATATGCTCCGGGATGACCTTCTTCTGCTCCAACCGGCTCCAGAACTTGTGCTCGCATTTAAGAACGCTGTGCAAAGAAGGGCCAGGAACTTTAAATTGCTCACACAGAATGGGGACCATGGTGCTCACCGGGAAGTCGGTATAGCCAACAATGGCATCGATGGGCCCGTCGAATTCCCGAAGCTGTTGTTCTGCGAGCTCCAGCATGTCGCTCAAGCGGTATCGGCCGCTGTCGATGAGGGACTGGATGTCCAGCAACCCGATGAAGTTGTAGTTTTCCGCATTTTTTACGGCCTTGATCATTCTGAGATTGAAATCGTCCAGACCGACGATGAATACGTTTTTTTTCATTGCTTTCCTCAATTAAAGAGCTTACAGCTGGGTCTGTGAAGAATCCTTTTTGCAGCCGCATCTTCCAAGTTAATCGTTATCCGGAGGGACGAACTTTCGCTCCGAGAGGACAAACTTGTCGCCCGGAACGAGAACGTGGACGCTTAGGTTTTCAATAGAGATCAGCTCACCTTCCTTGATGGTGGCCATGTTGGTGTACCTGATGGTTGATCCGTCAACCACGATGATCAGACCGGACCCGATGGCTTCCTGAATGTCCCCCCGGGTGATGAGCAGCCCGGTGTCTTCACCCAGCCCTATCCCCAGTGAGCACGGATTGCTGGCTACGGCTTGAAACAAGCGCCCGATCCGTCCCCGCTTCACAAAATGGGTATCGATGATCACGTTTTCGAGAAGCCCGAAGCCTTTGCTGAACTTGACCTCGCCTTTTTTCAGGGCTTCGTGGCTGCTTCCTTCGTAAATCATGGTATCCGCCATGCACATAGCCCCGGCGCTGGTGCCGGCTATGACCACCGCTTCCCCGTGATAGCGCTCCAGGAGAAGATCCAGAAACTCAGTACCCCCTAATAGGGTGGTCAAGCGCAGTTGGTTCCCGCCGGTGAACAAAAAGCCCTCGGCTTCCCTTACCCGTTGGATCAATTGGCCGTTTTGAGCCTCTTCACGGCTTCTAATGTCCAGCACTCCCACGTTTCCGAAGCCGAGATTCAGGAAGGCTTCAGTATATCGCTGGCTTGACTTTTCAGGGACGCTGGAGGCGGTGGGAATAATTTCTATTCTTTTGCTTTCGCTCCTTAACAGGTTACAGAACCTGTTGATAATGGCCGACTCCGGCTCGGGCATGCTCCCGTTGGCAATGGCCTCAAAGGAGCCGTTGGCTTCTGAAGGCAGGGATAGATCGCCTCCGATGATGATTAAAGTTCCTTTTGATTTTTTCATGGTGCTATTATATACTCCTCAATGCATTCCTGCAACAGGATTTCTGGAAGGTTTCCGATGGCAAGAAATGTAGCTTGAAGATAAATCAGGTTGTTGCATTGATTTTTTATGTAATAATTATATATAATCTATAAAATAAAGTATAATGAATTTTCTTGCTTTTTTATTGATGCGTATTAAATGTATTGTTTGTACAAAACATCGGATAAAGGCTAAGGATAATGAAGTAATTCGTGTTTCTATAAAACATATATGTATTAACTGTTTTTCAAGATTTTATTCTATTTATAGAAGAGTCTTTTCTTAAGTTTGTTTAGATCAACTTTTATTAATTGTTAATAACATATCAAATTTTGTAGTTGATTACCATATACGGAGCGAATATGGAACTTCCAAATCTTCAGCACATCGAACAGACTGCCATCCATCGTGCCGGCAAATGGCAAAACCGGGCCAACGATCTGCTGACTGCCGAAGAAAAGGCCATCCAAGAGCAGATGCAGCGGCTCCTGACTCATCCGCTGGACAAGGTGGTGTTGACCCGCTTGATTGATCAATCCTTCCGATCGCAGGACAATGAGCGGGTGGCCGACCAAGTGAGCTTTCTGCTCCAGGAGTACGGCGTGCCGGACTTCTTTTCCCGGGTGGAGCGATTGTTGATCCAGATGTTCATGGGGCTGGGCAGGCACTTTCCTCATCTCACCGTGCCTCGAATGGTGGATCAAATGCGCAGCTCCTCATCCCGGGCCATTATCCCGGGTGAGAGGAAAGCCCTGCACAAGCACCTTGCCCAACGCAGAAGGCAAGGGGCCAGGATGAACATCAACCACCTCGGCGAAGCGGTGCTCGGGGAGGAGGAAGCGCGCAACCGGCTTCTCACCTATATCGAGGACATGAAGGACCCGGATGTGGAGTACATCTCGGTGAAGATCTCCACTCTGTACTCCCAGATATCCTCCCTGGCCTTTGAGCGTACGGTGGCTAGGCTCGTGGAGCGGCTCTCGGAGATATTTCGGGTTGCTAAGGCGCATGTCTTCGTTCGAGAGTCCGGGGAGAGGGCTGCTAAGATCGTCAACATGGATATGGAGGAATACCGGGATCTCCATATTACCTTTGAAGCGTTTATACGGACCTTGAGCCAAGCAGAGTTTGCAAACCTCTCCGCTGGTCTCGTCCTGCAGGCCTACCTGCCGGAGGCCTATAAAATGCAGCAAAAGCTCACAAAGTGGGCTCTCAAGCGGGTGCAATCCGGCGGCGCTCCGATCATGCTGCGCCTTGTCAAAGGCGCCAATCTGGAGATGGAGCTGTTGGAAGCGGCCCATTGCAACTGGCCCCTGGCTGCTTATGACAGCAAAGCGGAGGTGGACGCCAACTACAAGCGCATGCTGCTCTACGGCATGCAGCCGGAGCATCTCAGGGCGGTCCGTTTGGGGGTGGCCTCCCACAATCTGTTCGAGCTGGCCTATGCCTTTGAGCTGGGTAGCGCTTTAGGGGTGACCGACTGGTTCTGGTTCGAGATGCTCGAGGGGATGGCCGATCATGTGCGCCGGGCGCTTCAGGAGAGCGTGCCGGATATCCTGCTCTATGCGCCGGTGGCCACTAAGGAGCAGTTCATCAACGCCATCGCCTACCTCATCCGGCGTCTGGACGAAAATACCTCTTCGGAGAACTTTCTGCGCTATGCCCCTCGTCTGACTACGGATTCCAAGGCCTGGGCCTTCCTGGAGGAGCAGTTCCTGGAGTCATGCCGACGCATCAAGTCGGTGCGCGACATCCCGAACCGGACCCAAGACCGAAAGGTCGAAACCTTTTCCGACCATACAAGCACCTATTGGACCGGGCAGTTCACCAATGAAGCGGATACAGACTGGTCCCTGCAAGCCAATAGGGAATGGGCGGAAGGCATCAAAGAGAAATGGATGAACATCCATGCCGACCCGCCTCGGATACCCATTGTGGTGGACGGAGAAGAGATTTTTGAAGGAGCTGCCGGAACCCGGGAGGTCATCGATGCCTCACGATACGGGCTTTCCGGTAACGGGGCCCTGGTCAACGCCGTGTACGCCACTGCCGGGCCGAGCGCCATCAAAAGAGCGATTGCGGTGGCCCGGGATGATCCGGATGGCTGGCGGCAAAAGGGGCTGGACGAGCGGCACCGGATTTTGGACCGGGTCTGTCAGGAGCTTCGCAAGGCCCGAGGAGACCTCATCGGCGCGGCCGCCGCCAGCTGGGGAAAGGTGTTCACGGAAAGCGATCCCGAGGTCTCCGAGGCCATTGATTTTACGGAGTTTTACCCTTACAGCGCCCGAATCTACGACCATCTGAGCCATGTTTCCTGTACGCCCAAAGGGGTCGGTCTGGTGATCACGCCCTGGAACTTTCCCATAGCCATTCCCTGCGGCGGGATCGCAGCTTCCCTGGCAGCAGGGAACACCGTGCTCTTCAAACCGGCTTCCGCAGCCGTGCTCACGGCATGGGAGCTCATCAAGTGCTTTTATCGGGGCGGGGTCTCGCGGAGATCGCTTCAGTTCATACCCTGCTCCGGAAGCACCGCCGGTGCTGAGCTCGCCGGACATCCGGATGTGGACTATATCATTCTCACCGGGGGCACGGAGACCGGTCTGCGGATCCTGAAAGAACGGCCGAACGTCCTGTTGGCCGCAGAGACGGGCGGGAAGAACGCCACCATTGTGACGGCCATGTCCGATCGGGATCAGGCCATCAAGAACATCGTACATTCCGCATTCAGCAACAGCGGCCAGAAATGCAGCGCCACCTCGCTGGCTATCCTGGAAAAGGAGGTCTTTGACGACGCCTTGTTTAAGCGCCAGCTCGTGGATGCGGCCCGAAGTGTCAACACCGGGTCCTGCTGGGAGCTGCACAACAAGGTCGGGCCGCTCGTTTCGGCTCCGGAGGGCGATCTTCTCCGAGGCCTGACCGAGCTGGAGGAGGACGAATCCTGGGCTCTCAAGCCGATGGAATCAGAGGCCAATCCTCGCCTCTGGTCGCCGGGAATCAAGTGGAACGTGCAGCCGGGAAGCTCTAACCACATGATCGAGTTCTTCGGCCCGCTCATCGGGGTCATGCGGGCGGAAAACCTGGATCATGCCATCGAGCTGGTCAACATGACCGGCTACGGATTGACCTCGGCCCTGGAAAGCCTCGATCGGCGTGAGCAGGAAAAATGGAAGTCCGGTGTCTTTGCCGGAAATCTCTACATCAACAAGGGAACCACCGGGGCCGTGGTGCTGCGCCAGCCTTTCGGCGGCATGGGCAAGTCCGCGCTGGGCTCGGGCCTCAAGGCCGGGAGCCCCAATTACCTCTCCCAGCTCATGGACTTTGCAGAGACCGGGTATCCGAGCTCAGCCGATATCGCTTCGGACTCACACCTGCTGAGAACAGTCAATGCATGGGAGGTCGATCTTCGCTGGGATCGCTTCGAGCCCGATATTGCGGAAAGCATTCGAAAAACCGTGTATGCCACGAAAAGCTATCTATACCATTGGGAGCGGGAGTTCTCAAAGGCGCACGACTCCTTCCATCTGCGCGGCCAGGATAATCATCTGCGCTATCTTCCCAAGGGGCGGGTCGTCGTCCGGGTGCATCCTGAAGATACCCTGTTTGAGGTGCTGGCCCGCATGGCTGCCTGTATCATCACAGGCTGCCAGCTCATTGTCAGTGTGCCGCCCGGCCTTTCCAACCGGAGCCTGAGCTTTGTAAACAGCCACAAGGGGAGGACATTTATTAGAAACGGGCAAACCGTCGAGCAGACCGATAGCGAGCTGTGCGACATGATTCCCGGAGTTGAGGGGATTCGGTTCGCGTATCCGGAAAGAGTGCCGCAAAATGTTTTTGTAAAAGCCGCCCAAACCGGCTTCTATATATCGCGCCAGCCCGTTCTCATGGAGGGCCGGATCGAGCTGCTGCGATATCTGCAGGAGCAGGCCGTATGCGACAGCTACCATCGCTACGGCAACCTGGGAGAAAGAGGGTTGCTCTAGCGAGATGTTATCCGAAATGCTGCATTTCGGATAACATCTCGCTTTGGGCTTATCTCTTTGATTCTCTGATTTTAACTGTGAACCGTGAACTCTCAAACGTTGATTCAAAAGCAAGGAAAGCTCGATAATGAAAATACTTGAAGTCCGCGCTTTGAAGGGGCCTAACTACTGGTCCAACCGGCGGCATCAGCTTATTGTCATGCAGGTTGATCTCGAAGAAATGGAGCATTGTCCATCGAATACAATAGAAGGATTTACTGATAGATTGCACGGCCTCATGCCCTCGCTCTATGAGCACAGGTGCTCGAGGGGCTATGAAGGAGGGTTTCTGGAGAGGCTCAGAGAAGGGACCTGGATGGGGCACATCATGGAGCATGTGGCTCTGGAAATGCAGATCCTGTCCGGCATGGAGTGCGGTTTCGGCCGCTGTACCTGGGAGGGGGTGGAAGGTATCTACAATGTTGTTTTTTCCTACGAAGTGGAGCAGGCCGGGTTTTATGCTGCAGAGGCCGCCTTCCGCACCGTTCAGGCTATGATCAATGGCGAGGCCTACGACCTGGAGAAGGATATTCAGAGGCTTCGGGAGATTCGCGAGGAAGAGCGCTTCGGCCCCAGCACGGCCTCCATCGTCGAGGAAGCGATAAGACGGAACATCCCAACGCTGCGGCTGAACAGCTACTCCTTGGTGCAGCTGGGCTGGGGCGTCCACCAGCAAAGAATCCAGGCCACGGTTACCGGCAAGACGAGCAGCATCGGGCTGGAGATCGCCTTCGACAAAGAAGAAACCAAGAATATGTTATACGAAAATGCCTGTCCGGTACCTCCCGGCTCCGTTGTCTCCTCTCGGGAGAAGCTTGAACGGGCAGTATACCATCTGGGATTTCCTGTGGTCATTAAGCCAGTTGATGGCCACCAGGGAAAAGGCGCAACCATCAATGTCCGGACCCGGGAAGAGGCTGTTGCGGCCTTTGAAACGGCCTGGTGCTCCTCCGACCGGGTCGTGGTCGAGCAGTATATCTCCGGAGCCGACTTCAGGCTCCTGGTCATCAACTATGCCTTTGTTGCTGCGGCCAAAAGGACTCCGGCGCATGTGGTGGGCAATGGCAGCTCCACCATCCAGGAGCTCATCGATGAGGTCAATCGTGATCCCCGCCGCGGTTACGGGCACGAAAAGATGCTTACCGAGATTGCGGTGGATGCCATGACGCAGCGCCTGCTGGAGCAGGAGGGCCTCGCTCTGGATACAATCCTGCCTCAGGGCCGGACGGTGTACCTCAAGACCACGGCCAATCTGAGCACAGGAGGCGTGTCCGAGGATGTCACCGACACGGTCCATTCCGCCAATGTCTTCATGGCAGAGCGGGTTGCGCGGATCATCGATCTGGACATCTGCGGCATAGACGTCATTGCTCCGAGCTTGAGCGAGCCGGTTTTCGAAAACAGGGGAGCGATCATCGAGGTCAACGGGGCGCCGGGGTTCCGCATGCATCTGGCTCCGACAGTCGGTCAGCCGAGAAATGTAGCCGTCCCGGTACTGGATATGCTCTTTCCTCAGCCGCACTCCGGACGCATACCCATCGTTTCCGTGACCGGGACCAACGGCAAGACCACGACGACGCGGCTCATCGGCCACATCATGAAAATGAACGGCAAAAAGGTCGGCGTGACCACCACGGACGGCATCTACATCCAGAACAGGCTCCTCTATAAAGGCGATTGCTCCGGTCCGGAGAGCGCCCGCTTCGTCCTGCGCGATCCCACGGTCGACTACGCGGTCTTTGAGACCGCCCGGGGAGGGATGATGCGGGCCGGGCTTGGCTATGACCGGAGCGATGTGGGGGTGGTCACCAACGTGGCCTCGGATCATTTGGGACTTCGCGGCATTCAGACTGTGGAGCAGCTGGCCCGCCTGAAGTCACTTGTGGCGGAAAATGTCCATCCCGAGGGCTACGCGGTGTTGAATGCCGATGATGTCCATGTCTACGCCATGAAGGAGAATGTTCCCTGCAAGGCCGCCTTGTTCAGTATGCAAGCCGGCAATCCACACATTCTTGATCACTGCGCAAAGGGAGGAGTGGCCGCTGTGTATGACGACGGCTCCATCGTGCTCCGCAAAGGGGACTGGACCATTCAGATCGACAAGGTCATCAACGTTCCGCTCACTTACTTCGGAAAAGCGGCCTTTCAGATTCAGAATGTTCTGGCGGCTTGCCTGACAGCTTTTGTTCAGGAGGTCAAAGTGGAGGACATTCGCATCGCGCTACAGACCTTTGTACCTTCTTCGGCGCAGCTTCCCGGGCGGATGAACATTTTCGAGTTCGAGCAGTACAAGGTGCTCATAGACTATGCGCACAATCCTGCGAGCCTGGAGGCCATCGGCAAGTTCGTCGCTTCCCTCGGCGTTGCCTCGAGCGTGGCCATCCTGGCCGGAACCGGTGACCGGCGAGATGAGGATCTCCAGGATTACGGGAGGGTGGCCGCCGAGTTCTTCGACGAGGTCATCGTCTGGGTCGACGAGGATTATGCCCGGGGACGCGACAGCAGTGAGGTCATGGAGCTCATCGCCTCCGGGGCCAAAAGCAACCCTAAAAACACGCCGGTCCGGATCATTCCCGAGGAGGATGAGGCCGTGGATCATGCCTTGAGCAGAGCCGGATTCAACAGCATGATCTGCGTGTTTACGGGAAGGATCGAGGCCATGACCGCCAAGATCAAGGAGTTGAAGGAAAAAGAGCTGAATCTGAGCCTGACCAAGGAGGATATACCCAATATTGGCCATGCCGATTGAGCTCATAATTTCTATACCAAGGAGAGAAGATCATGTCTTTCACATTACCGGAATTCAGTCATCCGGACTTCAGCCGGCCTCCGTTGAGCTCCATGCCTGCTGCGCGTACTCAGCGAGCTCCGGGCGACGGGCTTGCGCCGGACAACTTTCACGCCACCTCCAACCATCCGGAGTATGTCTGCCTGGGAGAGGGACATTGGATTCTGGCTCCGGAGAGCCGAATGGACTGTGTATTGGTCCGTCGCGGCGATCGGTTGGAAGCAACCGAGCCACGCCGCCTCAAGCAGGGAGACGAGGTCCTGCTCGGCCGCACCGAGAACGGCGAAGAGGGCATCTATGTGCACACTGAAGGCTTTCAGGAGCCAGGCAAAATCCGGGACAAGTTCGCTTTTCGTACCCGGGGCACCCGGGAGACATCGTTTTCCAGGAGCTATGACACCTTGTACGAGATCCTGCGTCACGACCGGGAGGAGGGCCATATTGTCTGGGTGCTCGGACCGGCGGTAGCCTTTGACAAGGACAGCCGCCACGCCATGCAAGGGCTCATCGAGGCCGGATACTGCGACGCCCTGCTGGCCGGCAACGCCCTGGCCACGCATGACATGGAGGCGGCGGTCTTTCAAACCGGTCTGGGGCAGGATATCTATTCCCTGGCCCCGGTTCAAAACGGGCACTATCATCACCTGGATATCCTGAATATCGTTCGAAGCCATGGCTCCATCAGGGAAACCATCAAACAGAGGAAGATCGACAACGGGATCATGTACACCTGCGACAAATACAATATTCCCTATGTCCTGGCCGGATCCATCAGAGATGATGGGCCCCTGCCCGAGGTCATCTCCGATGTATATGAAGCCCAGGATGCCATGCGGGCCTACGTCAAGATGGCCACCACAGTAATTGCTATGGCCAGTCAGCTTCACTCTATTGCAGTGGGAAATATGACCCCCAGCTATAAGATAATGGAAGGAGGAGCAGTGAGACCGGTATATTTCTATATTGTAGATATCTCCGAGTTTAGTGTGGATAAGCTGGCCAACCGTGGTTCCACTCAGACAACGGCTGTGGTGACCAATGTGCAGGACTTTATTGTCAACTTGTGGAGGAACCTGAAGCAGTAAGCAGCTACTACTCAGCATGTTTTAGAGACTTTATTCTATATTAGTATCTATGTTGGGTTTGAGTTTATCAATAATACAAAGGATGTAAAATTTTTTTGACATTTTGTCAAAAAAATTTTCGAAAAGTCATTCTCAATGTAAAAATTTTTTTACTAACGTATAACCCCCAGCTTGAAGAATTTTTTTATCCTGGATCCAAAGCCTGATGCTCCTCTGTTTTCTGTTGCATGTTTTATAAAGTACAGTGGCACCTTTCTTGCTTTAGATTGTATAAAGACATTTTTCAAGTAAAGAGTTGAGGCCTGTGCTGCAAGGCAATGGCAAAGGACATACCATGAATATCGATTTCCCCTCTCTCAACCAACCGGGAAATGTCAGGCCGGTCTCGGCTTCCTCCCTTGATGTATTGCTGAGTGCGCTCATTCGGGAACGGTGGACCGACTTCGAAGGCGCCGCTCAGATATACCGCAAGCTCATCAGCTTTCGTCCCAGATCCAGGGAGGCGCAGATAGCCAGGCAAAGATTGGCGGTTCTCGATGTGCTGGTAGCTGAAAAGGAGCTCTATACCCGTGTGGATCGCAATGCCCGCACGGTACTTTCCAGCATTGGGATGAATATCAGCCAGAGCCCCAAGATCATAAGGCTGCTCCTGGAGGCCGATGCCATAGACTTGAGCAACGAAACCGCGCCCTTGATTCCTTTGAGGCCCGAATACGTTGAGCAATGCCTGGCCCTGGTTCCCAGGGAGTTTCCCGGCGATCCGGGCCCGAACACCTTCGGCACCGGAGGCACTCCGCCTTTCTATCAGTCCGGCAACGGGAACGGTTTACTCCGGCCGGCTTCACGCAACGAATTCGAGGAGATGGTGCATATTGCAGCCCACTGGTCCGGCGTGGTGGACATCTTCAGCGTGCCGGTGCAGACGGAGAAAAGCATGTCTGATTACGACTGCGCCATGAGCATGGAAAAGGGGTTCCCCGGGCTGAAGATGATCTCCACCCGAAAGATGACAGACGAGCAAACGGCCCATCTCTCGGGAAAAGAGGATTGGCTGGACGGAACCTCCCTGATGACCAGCTTCACTCCCATGGACAACATGGTGGCTCCCTTTCTGCGAAGCGCGGCTAGAGGGAACAATCTTCTGCTCCTGGATCTTTCCATTGCCGGGGCAAACGGTCCCAACAGCCCGGAGGCGCTGTTGACCTTCATCCATGCCCAGGTTCTGTTCATGATGGTTCTGGTGCAGACTGTGAAGCCGGGCACGGTCTGCATCCATGGCGGCATTCCAGGGGTTGTCAGCCGGGGCGGCGATCTCTCCTACAGCAGCCCGGGGCAATGGCTCCTCAACGAGGCCATGGCCCGCCTCAACCTGTGGATAACTGGATTCCCTTCCGCCCAGTCCGGAGGGAGCACGAGTGTTTCCGAGGATCTGAACCAAGCCATTGAGGAATCCAGCAACAGCCGGAACAAAATCCGCCGCTACGGAGCGCACATGATCCGGCACGCCTTCGGGGCGCTGGGTAATCTGCAGTTCTTCAGCCCCAAGAAGTTTGAGGAGGATTGCAGGGCCGAGACCGAGGCCAGAAAAGCGGTCAACAAGAACGTCATCGGAGAGATCAGCGTGCTGCCGCTTCATATTCCAAGCGATGACCAAGCCATGGGGGCCATATTCGAGCTCGCCCAAAAGGGGAATGCCAGAATCACGGATCACACGCTGAAGAATGTCGACGTTTTCAGAAAATGGGAGGAGCGGGTCGCCAGCGAGGAGAAAACTCTGCTCCAAGGCGACGAGGGGGATGAGATCACAGCAAGAGCGGCTTGAGGAAGGATAGGTGCTGATAACTTATAAAAAAAGGAGCCACGGGTATGTTGATTCAATGCCAAGCCTGCAAGGAATACTTTGAGATGCCCAGCCAAGCAGAGCATGCGGAGCTTGCACCGGCACAGGAAAGCTTATGCACTGAGTGCTTGATAGCCCATATAGAAAAGCTCATTTACGGCAAGAGCAAAAGAATGCAGGAAGGATTGGAAAAGGCGGATCAGCTGTCCAGGCAAGCTGCATAGCTGTCCTGATAACCTGCATCTGGAGCAATCAGGGATTTGCAGAGCCGGGCAGTGTCTCCGCCAGCTCAGCTTGCTGGATAAGCTCAAGTATAGCCGGGCCGCCAATATATTGGCGGCTCGGCTTTTTGATTTCCGCTCCCTCCGGCAAGGCTTGATTCATCAAACGGTTGTTTTCGCGGAGGTTGTAGGCTAGAATCAGCGTGGCATCCGGCCACGCTGACTTATTGGGGTTTTATTTGAAAAGAATCAAAGATCCAGATCCTTCACCCGGCACTCAGTTTGCCAAGTCTCAGCTCGGGCTTGGAGGAGAGCTGCAGCTTAAGGGTTATCAATTTCAAATCGAAGAATAATGCAGTCAAACTGAGTGCAGGGGTGAGGAATTGGAATCTGGAGGTTTATTACGAGGAGGAATAACCATGGAGGTGAGCATGCAAAAACATCTGCTCTTAACCGTGAGCGACGATCCGAGCGCTCTGTTCGGAGTGCGCTTTGTCAACTCCTTTTTTCAGAACAAGGAGGAGGTCAAGTTTACTGTGCTGTACATCGTTCCCAGCGGAGAAAAGATCCCTGCCGGCGGAGTCGACACCTGCGACCTCGCTTTGGAGAAGTCCATGCACAGCCTCATCAACGCCGGATTTATGCAGGAGCATATCTTCTGCAAGATCAGGAAACGCATGCTCAGCGCGGCCAGCGATATTATCAGCGAAGGCAATAAGGGCCTCTACGACGCAATCGTACTCGGGCGAAGGGGAATCTCCAGACTGGAGGAGCTCATCAACGACAGCGTGAGCATCAGGGTGCTTGAAGAGAAGCGCAAGTCTCCGATCTGGATTTGCCGGCACATCGATCCGGACCGAAAAAACGTTCTCGTCTGTGTGGACGGCTCGCAGGAATCCTTGCGAGTGGTGGACCATGTGGGCTTCATCCTGGCGGCTGAGGAACAGCACAATGTAACCCTGCTGCACGTTGCCCAGGAGCCGACGGATACAGAGATGATTTTCCGCCAGTCTATGGAGGTGCTCGAGGAAAACGGAATCTCTCCCTCCCGGGTTGGATCCAAGGTGGTGGAATCCTCCAATGTGGCCGGGACCATCGAGTCCGAAGCCCAGGCCGGAAGGTTCAGCGCCGTGGCAGTCGGCTACACCGGCAAAGGGAAGCGCGGGGTTTTTAGCATCGGATCGGTGTCCACCAGGCTGTGCTACGAAATGAGCGGCAGCGCCCTGTGGATTGGTTAAAATCTTAAAAAGGGACAACTATGGCCGTGACTGAGAAATCCACTATTCCCGCCAGAAAGACGCCGCACTGGTATGCCCTGGAAGTAGACGAGGTCTTCTCCAAGGTGGAAAGCAGCATCGAGGGGCTGAGTACCGAGGAAGCCAAGCGCCGCATGGAACAATACGGGGCCAACCGGTTGCGTCAGGTCAGGCGTAGAAGCAGCTGGTCCCTTTTGCTGGCCCAGTTCAGGAACGTGCTCATCTACGTCCTGCTGGGTGCGGCTGTGGTCACGGTACTTATCGGGCATTTCGTCGATGCCGCGGTCATTTTTGGGGTGGTCATTCTCAATGCAGTCATTGGCTTCTTTCAGGAAGGAAAAGCGGAAAAGGCGCTGGACGCCATTCGGGATCTGCTGACGCCTCAGGCAACGGTGCTGCGCGACGGCAAGCAGATGACCATAGGCTCGGAACAGCTTGTGCCCGGTGATGTGGTCCTCATTCAATCCGGCGATAAAGTCCCGGCCGATATACGGCTTTTTGAAGCCAAGAACCTGCAGATCGATGAGTCCTCTCTGACCGGGGAATCGGTCCCGGTGGAGAAGTCCAGGCCAAAAGTCCGAAAAAACGCTCCTTTGGGCGACAGGCGCAGCGTGGCCTTTTCCGGATCGCTGGTTACCACCGGGCAAGGGCGAGGAGTGGTGGTGGGTACCGGCGATCACACCGAGCTGGGCCGGATCAGCGCCCTTATCGCCATGGCCCCGCCGGCCACCACGCGGCTGCTGGTCAAAATGGCCGAGTTCAGCCGCTCGCTGACTATCACCATCGGTGTGGTGGCCATTATTACCCTCATCTTCGGCATCCTGGTCCGCTCCTACGCCCTGAGCGAGATGTTTCTGGCTGCGGTGGGACTCGCTGTAGCCGCAATTCCCGAAGGGCTGCCGGCCATACTGACCATCACCCTGGCCGTGGGGGTGCAGCGAATGGCGTCCCGCAACGCCATTATCCGGAGGCTTCCCTCGGTGGAGACCCTGGGCTCGGTGACCGTGATCTGCTCGGATAAGACCGGGACCCTGACCCGCAACGAGATGACGGTCCGCACCGTGTCCCTGGCTTCCGATCAGCTCGAGGTCACCGGTCAAGGCTACATTCCTGAAGGGTCGTTCATCAGTAGCGAGCGGGAGTTTACCTGCCACCTCATCAGCGAGGATCAGGTTCAGTGCGCCGGGTACCCGGATCTTATGGAGCTGGCCCGGGCGGGGCTGCTTTGCAACGACGGCTATCTGGATGCTGTCGACGGGGTATGGCAGGTACAGGGGGATCCCACCGAAGGCTCGCTTCTGGTCTTGGCTCAAAAGGCCGGCCTGGATCGTCAAGCGGAGCTGGATCGCCTCCCCCGCATGGACTCCGTACCCTTCGAGTCCGAGCATCGCTACATGGCCACCTTGCATCAGCCAACAAGGGGCGGCCAGACGGGCCGCATCTATGTCAAGGGCTCTCCGGAGAAGGTCCTTGACATGTGCAGCCTGCAGCAAAGCGGCCAGGAGACGGCTCCCCTGGATAAGGCCTTCTGGCAGCAGCGGACCCGGCAGATCGCCAGGCAGGGCCAGCGCACATTGGCCCTGGCCTACCGGGAGCCGAAACCGGAAATGCGTTCCCTAAGCAAAGAGGATGTTGAGCAGGATCTCGTTTTTCTGGGCCTGGTGGGGATCATCGATCCGCCGCGCGGTGATGCGATCGAATCTGTCGAGAAATGCCGTCAGGCTGGCATCCGGGTCAAGATGATCACCGGGGACCATGCGCTCACCGCCTTGGCCATAGGGGCGCAGATGGGCATCGGCGACGGCTCGACCGCCTTGAGCGGGGAGGAGATCGATACCCTGTCCGAGGAGCGGCTGCAGGAGCTGGTCCAGCAGGTGGAGGTTTTTGCCCGGGTCAGCCCGGAGCACAAGCTCCGTCTTGTTCAGGCCCTGCAGGCCAACGGCGAGGTCGTGGCCATGACCGGGGACGGGGTCAACGACGCCCCGGCCTTGAAGCGTGCCGATGTCGGGGTGGCCATGGGGCGCAAGGGAACGGAAGCGGCCAAGGAGGCCTCCGAGATGGTGCTGGCCGATGACAACTTCGCCTCCATCGCCCATGCCGTGGAGGAGGGGCGCACCGTCTACGACAACATCAAGAAGTCCATCGCTTTCATCCTTCCCACCAACGGAGGCGAGGCCGGGATCATCATCGTGTCCATCTTGCTTGGCCGCATGCTGCCCATCACTCCGGTGCAGATCCTGTGGATCAATATGGTCACCGCGGTCACCCTGGCCCTGGCGCTGGCTTTCGAGCCCCCGGAAGGAGCGGTTATGAAGCGCTGGCCGCGCGATCCCAAGGAGCCGCTTCTCACCCGGTATATGATCTGGCGCATCGGGTTCGTGTCCCTGATCCTGATCATCGGGACCTTCGGCCTGTTCTTCCTGGAACGAGCAGCGGGAGCGCCTATTGCGCTGGCCAGAACCATAGCGGTCAATACCCTGGTCATGTTCGAGGTCTTCTACCTGTTCAACTCCAGGTTCCTTGTGGACTTTTCCTTGAGCCGAAACGGCCTTTTCGGCAACAGCTACGTCCTGGCCGCGGTGCTGGGAGTCATCTGCCTGCAGATGGCCTTCACCTACTTCCCTCCCCTGCAGCATCTCTTCGACACCGTGCCGCTCAGTCCGGGACTCTGGGTCCACGTCATCCTGGTGGGCCTCTCGGTCCTGGTGCTCGTGGAGCTGGAGAAGTATGTGGCCCGGACCTTTTTCCTTCAAACCAAGCGGCCTGCCTCCCCTGGATCCAGGCCGGCGGAAAAAGCTGCCTGAAGGAGGAGGGCAAAGCTAGTATGAAAAAGGATTGAGCCCGGCACCTGCGGGCTCAATCCTTTTCTCATTCCAAGGGGTCTTCCCCATCAGCTTTCTGCAGCCTCTGCGACCCCAAGGCAGGCGCGGCGCTTCTCCCGAACCGCAATCACATCTTCCTGGCCGGACTTTTCCGGGAAAAAGGGAGCCAGCTTGCGGGCCAGCTTGTAGGGGTGGGTTCCGATGTGCACTCCTTTGATCCCTTCGAAGATCATGCGCTGCTTCAGCAGCGTTTTGTTGGTATCGTAGGCAATGCTTTCCGCCACAGGGGTCAGGATGAAGTTGCTCAGGACAATGCCGTACAAGGTGGAAACCAGGGCGACCGGAATTTGCTGCAGGATCAGATCGGTATCACCGATCCCCATGAGCATCCCTATCAGCCCGATCACGCTCCCGGCGATTCCAAAGGCCGGAGCCAGACCGGCCATGTGCCGGAAGACCTTTTCGTTCTGTCTACGTTCAAAGGCATAGGCGTTTAGCTGATTGCCTAGGATCTCCTCTATCTCCTGCAACGGGTAGTTGTCCGCCAGAAAGGACACCGCGTTTTTCAAAAAGGGCTCTGCTTCCTCCTCCTTCTCGATCTGCTCATAGCAGGCCGAGCCGTGGCAAGAGGAGCGGACTGAGAGATCGAGGAGCCTATCCTTGAGCTCTTCTCTGGAAAGACCGGGGTGGGCAAAAATGTTCCGGATGCTCTCCAGCGCCGCTTGGAGCCTGGATAGGGGAAAGCTGAGCAGTGTAGCCCCGGCGGTTCCGGAGAAAACCACTATGAAGGCCACGGCGTTGAAGTAGGCGGCACCGTGGCCAGTTATCAGGAACGAGCCCGCAAACAGGGCCATGCAAAGGGAAATGCCGAAATACTGCACCTGCCTCATGTCCTCCTCCTTCAAATAGACGGTCCGGCTCGCCGTTTACTTCCCTGCCTGTAGATTTGGGGAGCCATAATCCGAATCTCCAGACGATTGTTGGCTTCCAGGTCTGCAGCCTCCCGGCCGGGAAGAAGCGGATCCGTGCTTCCCAGAGCCAAAGCGGTGAACCGTTCGGGACTGAAGCCGAAGCGGCTTACAAAATGCTCCACTATTCTGGCGGCCCTTTCCGCCGAGAGCTGCCAGGCATTGGTCCCGGAGCGGGATCGGGGCTCCGGGTCCACATGTCCGACAACCTGAACCTCATTGCTGTACTTGCGCAGGATGGAAGCCATTTTATCCAGCAACAAGGCGCTCCCGGAAACCAGAGAGCTTTGCTGAGGCTCGAAGAGATAGGAGTTTTTCACCCTTACTGTCACGTGGCTGGAGCTGGCATAGCCTATGGAAACACGGTTGGCGGGAAAGGCGGCAAAAGCCTCCGAGATACTGGTGTGCAGCGCTTTCATGCTCGGAGAGGGAAACGATTCGGCCTTGGCTTTATAGACGGGGCGTCCGCTGTCCCCGAAGCGGTCTGTCGATTCCTGAGCTGGAGACAGGGTCCGATACTCGTACTTCGTCTTCTGATGGTTCAAGGCGTAAACAAAGAGAACGCAGAAAAGGACGAAGAGGACCATCATCAAGTCCGACCAAGCCAGGGCCCACTTGTGATGGCCCGGATCGGAACCGGAGTCCGCAAGGCTCAGCTCAGGCCAGGGTTGAGACAGGGAAGTACGATTGGCAGCCAGAGGTGCGGTTTGGGCTTGAGGCCAGGATGCTTGCTTTGAAGGTGTCATGGTTTCTTGCCCAGGGGCTTTGCTGATGGAGTGAAAAAATTGCCTGCTAGGCTCTAAAAAGCAATAATCATTCCACTGCCTGAGATCCCTGGTTTCCTCTTTTCCGCCGGCAGCCTGCCAAGCCATGAGCATCACAGCTGAATATGCATATTATTTGTTATTCCTGCTATGCCATAGGCAGTCAAACATCGTTAATCATAGAAGCTTATAACTTGAAGACTGATCACCCCGCGCGGGTCGACATACGTTCTGGAGATATCCGTGCTTCTAGGTCTGGATATGGACCCGGCCCGGAGGAGCCCGGATTGACTATTTTCCCAGCAGGCCGATAAAGGCCACGCCCAGGATCATGAGAACCGTTCCGGTAAGGCGGATGGCGATGTTCTTTTCCTGGAAGATGAGGCCGCCGTAGATTACCGAGAAGAGCGTGTTCAGACGCTTGACCGCCAGCATGTAGGCGGCCTTGGTCAGGGCGATGGAGAAGTGGTGGCAGACGACCTCCAGGGTGATGCACAATCCGGCGCCGAGGGCCGGCAGTGGTCTGGCCCACAGACTGGATATCCTGGCCTGGCGGCTGATCAGGCCGGCGATGATAAAGGAGGCGCCAAGGGCAGGAAAAAGGGTGAGTCCGAAGAACAAAGGGGAGGAGTGAAGGACGCCCATGCGTCCGAATACCCCGCAGGCGCTGAATATGATGGCCGTAACCAGCATGCGCCAGGAGCCCGGTTCGCGAAAGACGGCCTTGATCGGGTCGGCGAGCCCTCGGCCGCTGCCACGTTCCACGTTGAGCACGTATCCGCCGCCGGCGATGAGCAGCACCCCGAGGATCCCCCACAGGTTCAGGGTCTCCTGCAGGATGACAAATCCGGTGATGATCACAAAGGCCGGAGTGAAGGACAGATAGGGCATGGTTAAAGACAAGGGCGAGAGGCCAATAGCCCAGTACTGGAAGAAGAGGGCCACCAGCAAGAGGGGCAGAGAGAGCCCCCAGGCCCACCAGAACATGGCATCCAGCGGAGGTATTTCAATGAAGGGCAGGACGACGAGGCAGAGCAGCCCACCGTAGGCGGTGGGTATCATGCCCATCTCCCAGGGGCCTACATGGGAGAAGTGCCTTTTGACTATGGCCACGGCCGAGGCGTTGAAAAAGGCGGTGAAAAGGGCCAGAACGAGCCAGAGCATCCATACTCCTTGAGCTTGGCTTATAGCGTCCGGAAGCCGCGGTAGCTGCGCTCGAAATCGGCTTTACCCTGGTCGAGAAATTCCTTGAAGTCCCAATCATACTCTTCAAGATATACCAAGAACTCCGGCCGAACCACATAAGCTCCCGCCTCAATGCTGGCTCCGTCGCGCCGCTGGACCTCCACGAGACGGCGTTCATACATCGGCCCCTCGAAGCCATCCAGGCGAGCCCAGGCTCTGTGGGGCACAGCAAAGTAGATCACCCCTTCCACCAGGCCTGTTCTATCTGGCATAATTCCTGGATATTTCTCGCCTTTAACCGCACGCCGGCTGAAGCCGGTCAAGGACCCAGGCTCGTGCGACAGACTGCAGCCTGCAACCTGACGCAAAATATCCTCGCACATAAGGGTTCCGTAGGCAAAAAGATGTTTCATGGGGCTTTTTGACAAGGCTTGAGAGTTTAAGGCTCCGGGTTCATGTCGCAAGGGGCATAGCGAAGATCGAAGAGCGCATAGCCAAGCTGAAGATGCCGCAATAGACGAAAACTTCCGCAGCAGCAAATTGTCAATAGTCAGCTTTTCAGCTAATAGGTCCCGTATTCCTGCATCAAGCGCAAGGCGGTTTCATTGAGGGAGGATATCTGCGGTTTGGTGATCTGGGCGTCAGCGCCCACCGATCTGCCTTTGTGGCTTAGCTTCTCCGATATCATGGAGGAATACAGAATGACCGGCAAAGCCTTGCATACCTCGTGCTCCTTGATTTTGCGGGTCAGGGTCAGGCCGTCCAACACCGGCATTTCAATGTCCGTAACCACCAGCTGGTAAGCCCGGCAGAGCTCTTCCTGGCTGCTGAAGGCGGCCAGGAGATCCCATGCCTCCTGGCCGTGCGAGGTCGAGGTCACCTGAAAGCCGGCGCTTTCCAGGGTTTTCTGGAGCATTTTGCGGACCAGCAGGGAATCGTCTGCGATGAGGATCCGGGCGCCTTGCGAGCCGACCTCGGATAGCGGCTGCTCTGCCATTGCCTGTTGCGGGTCCACCTCTGCGGCGATCTTCTCCACATCGATGAGCTGGGTAATTCGGTCCTTGAACTTGATCATTCCAGTGATGCAGCTCTCAGCGGATTGGACGATCTGCCCCGGGGATTCCACATCCTGCCAGGAGAGGCGGTGAATCCTGGTGACGCCGGAGACCAGGAATCCCACCTGCATTTGATTGAACTCCGCCACAATGGCTTTGCCTCCCTGGCCGCAGAACTCCCCGGCAATATATCGTCTCAGATCCAGGATGGGAATCACCCGGCCCCGCATTTCAAAGACCCCGAGCAAAAAGTCCCGGGAAGAGCTCCTCAGAGAGGTGATCCTGGGGCAGCGGATGATCTCCAGCACCTTGGCCACGTTGATTCCGTAATAGCCGCGTTTCTTCCCATCCGGAGGCTCGATTACGAACTCCACGATCTCCAGCTCGTTGGTTCCGGACTCCAGGAGAATAT
Source organism: uncultured Desulfohalobiaceae bacterium (assembly GCA_964595165.1). GTDB lineage: Bacteria > Desulfobacterota > Desulfovibrionia > Desulfovibrionales > Desulfothermaceae > CAZQPF01. The sequence continues at coordinate 10,497 of CAZQPF010000006.1, read as the reverse complement.
CAGACATAGGGCCTCGCTTGACTTCTGGGCTCAGCTCGTTAGGAATAGCTCGACAAGGCGGCCGGATTGAGGCGGCGTTCGAGCGGCAACATGTTTGTCACTTTCGGCAGAAATGAGCAAAACTTCAGGGCCTGCTTGCTCAAGGGACCACGAGCTCCGATCTCTCTGTGGCCCAGGCCTCGGTGTACTCCTCGAGCCAGGGGGAAAGGCCCGGCTCGAGGTAGAACGTGGGCAGCAGCAGCGAGTCGTCAGCCGCGAGCCTTCCGGCTCTCATGGCTTGTCGGGCCAGGATGGTTCCCGGGTAGATGCGGATCCCCACTGTGAGCTTGAGCCCATCCAGATCAAGCCCTTCGGCGAAATCCAGGCTCTCCCTTACCGTGGCTTTTGTTTCTCCCGGCCCGCCGAGCAGAAGGAACCCCATTCGCTCCACGCCCTCCTTGACGAACAGCTTCGAGGCCTGCCGAACATCTTCCTTGCTGAATCTCTTGTTCAACGAGGCCAGGACCGGAGAGCTGCCGCTCTCGAATCCCAGGCTCACCTGGCGGCAGCCGGCCTGGGCCATGAGCCGCACCAGCCTGGAGGACAGCTTGGCTGGATAGACGATAGCGAACCATTCGATGTTTAGTCGGGCGGCAATCATGCTGCGGCACAGCTCTTCAGCGTACCCCGCCGGCAGGTTGAAGGTGTTGTCCACAAAGAAAAAGCGGCGCACGCCGTCCTCCTGGAAGGACTTGAGGTTCTGCACTACGCGCTCCACGGAGCGCTTTCGTATGCGCTTTCCCTCAATGCTTCCGGTGGAGCAGTAGCTGCAGTCAAAAGGACAGCCTCGTCTGGTCTGATAGGGCATCAAAAAGTCTTGCCGACGGATGAGGGCGTCGCTTAGCCTGCTCGGGCTTGGAAGCGGGCAGCGATCCAGATGGCGGATGATCCGGCGCGGCGCAACTTCCCCGCGGCCGCGCACATGCAGTCCCGGAACCGACTCCAGGCTGCCTCCCTTCTCCAGAACCTCCAGCAACTGGGGAAAGCTTTCTTCTCCCTCCCCGGGCAAGCCCAGGTCCGCTTCCAGGTACTCCAGAACGCTGTCCGGATAGATGCTGTATCCCGCTCCTCCGAGAACGATCGGGGCTGAGGTGAGCTCCCGCAGCCAGCGGACTATCCATCTGTCTCCTTCCAGGAGGAACTGAGGCTCCTGCATGCATTGATCGTCGATATTGCGCACTGTGAGCCCGATTACCTCGGGGTCGATCTCGGCCGCGGCTTCGGCCAGGGCGGATCGGATGTCCTCGCTGTCGAAGAGGTCCAGCCGGTGCACCGTATGTCCGCTTTGCTCTGCGGCGTCGGCCACGAGATGCATACCGTATGGATGGACCGGCATGGTAAGGCTTTCGGTGTTCGTGGATATGAGAAGTACGCGCATCTGTCTTGCCTCGCTTGGGGTCGAACATTCCCTGGGCTCAAGTCAGCCTTGCCTCCGGCAAACCTGACTTGATGTCAATTTTATTGAAGAAAATTGTGATTTCAGATTTTTCAGCTGCTCGGTTCAATATTACTGCAGTCCGGCACTCAGTTTGCCCCGTATCAGCTCGGGCTTGGAGACAAGCTGCAGCTTAAGGATTGTCAATTCAAATCGAAGAATAATGCAGTCAAACTGAGTGCCGGGTGACCGGTCCGCAATGTGGCATGATGGACCATACAAGTATAGCGCAAAGAGGGGCATAAGGATAGCTTATCGAAGAATACTTGAAAGATCCCCTTGATTTCTTTTTAAATTAGAGTTAATCTTAAATAATGCATAGGATTTCTGGATTAGGCGGGCGCAGCGGGAATAGCTAGGCGGATGTATTGCGTCAATCAACCATAACAAGGAGGGAAATGAGATGATTACCTTGCGGCGGATCATGTTGCTGTTCGTTCTGGCCGGGCTTGTGCTCGGCCTGAGCTCGTCGGGCTGGGCCAAGCAGAAGCAGGTCCCCAAAGTGGACAACTTTATGGTGCTTTACGACGCTTCCGGCTCCATGCGCATGGAGTACATGGACTCCGGAGCGCGCAAGGCCGAGCTGGCCAAGGAGGCCCTGATGGCTATGAACGAGGCCGTTCCGGAGCTGGGCTACCAGGCCGGATTGTACACCGTGGCTCCAGGATTTCAAGCCAATGAGGACATGAAGCGCTACAGGACCATGGCGTACGGTGAAGCCATTGAAAAGCTGCCTGTTCCTTCTGGGGTTTACGGAATCCATACTCCGCTGGCTCGGGGTATGATGCACCTCGATGAGGTGCTCGCCGGCCTGGACGGCTCTACTGCGATCATACTTTTTTCCGACGGTGGAGAGAACCGCGGCGGCTCCCCGGGGGATGTGGCAGCAGACCTTTATGCCAAGCACGACGTCTGCTTCCACGTGGTGAGCTATGCCCAGAGCGATTCTGAGAAAGAGGTCCTGAACCGGATCGCCTCCCTGGAAGACTGCTCGGAGATGATCTCCGGGGAAGAGATTCAGGATGAGGCGGCCTTGCAGAGCTTTGTCCAACAGGTGTTCTATAAAACCAAGGCTGTGCAGATGGACGACGACGGCGACGGGGTTATCAACTCCCGGGATGAGTGCCCGGGCACCCCGGCCGGCGTGGAGGTCGACAAGGTGGGCTGTCCAGTGGACAGCGACCGGGACGGCGTTGCGGATTACAAGGACAGATGTCCGGGCACGGACAGAAATCTGGTCGTGGACACCAGGGGCTGCCCGGTGGAAGCCAGAATGCGGCTCCGTGTCGAGTTCGATTTCAACAAGGCAGAGATCAGGCCCAAATACTACAATGATCTGGAGAACGTGGCCCAGTTCCTCAAGGAGCATCCCAAAGCGGAGATGACCATCGAGGGCCATACCGACAGCGTGGGCAGCGAGGAGTACAACCTGGAGCTCTCCAAAGAGAGGGCCAGGAGCGTGAAGGATTACCTGGTGGATAAGTTCGGTATCGATTCCGATCGGCTTACCACAAAAGGCTACGGCGAAAGCAGGCCTGTGGCTGATAACGACACCAAGGCCGGGCGCCAGGAGAACCGGCGCGTGGTGGGCGAGATCGGCGAAGTCTACAAGAAGAAATAGCCCAAACCGGGAGCAAGCAGCCGCTTCTGTGAGGCGGTAATGCGTGAAAGGCCCCGCGGGAGATGGTGCTCCTGCGGGGCCTTTGTCCTTGAGATGCGGGCAAGGCGGCTCAGGCGAGCTGCTCTTGACAGCTGGGGTGTCCGGGGGAAGTATGGCCGGACCCAGGTTTCTGAATAAAGGAGGCTCATGAGCCTGTCCGAAGCAAGGAGCAAGCAAGTCTGGAAGCAGCTAGGCCCCCTGCTGAGAAGCAGCTTCCAGGTCACCAGCTCCCGCCTTCCCACCTTGAGGGAGCTTGGGCCTATCACCTCGTGGAAGCATGAGGAAGCGCGCTTTGCAGAGGATACTCGGCTCCGGTTCCTGAAAGCGGAGTACATCTGTCATTCCCACATCCTGTTGACCCAGGAGCTTGTGGCCGCGCTCGGAAGCTTTGTGGACGACTTTGACCGGGCTGCGGAGCTGGCCTGCGGTCCCGGATGGCTGACCTACTGGCTGTGGCGCTACGGATGCCGTTCCCTCCAGGATGCGGTGGACGACGAGTCTGGAACCAGGAGCGCCTATCATTCCTTTGTCTGCAGAGAAGATGCCCTGTCCTATCTGCGAAGGACGCCTGGGATATCGCTGTATATCCTGGTCTGGCCTCCGCCCAATGCGCTGGCCTTTGAGCTCTGGGAGGCCTTGCGGCCGGGTCAGTCGCTTCTTTATATCGGCGAAGTCGGGGGATGCACAGCTGAGGAGCGGTTTGACCGGGTGGTGCGGCAAGAGTCGAGAGCCGACCCGAAGATGGGCTTACTGCGAAAGGTGCATCGATCCCTGCCCGGAGCAGAGGACGATATCTATCTGCTGCAGAAGGATTGAGCCCCTAAAAGAGCTCGAACCCCTTGCTGCGGAAAAGTCGCTGGCAGCATTCCACAATCTGGGGATCGTACAGGGTTCCCTTTTGGGCCTCCAGCTCCTCCAGGGCGGCCTCCAGGCCCAAGCTGGGGCGATAGGGTCGATAGGAGTACATGGCGTCCACCACATCGGCCACGGCCAGGATCTTGGATTCCAGGAGCATGTCCTTCTCGCATATTCCCTCGGGGTAACCGGAGCCGTCAAGCCGTTCGTGGTGCTGATTGACTATGGTGCTGATCGGCCATTCGCAATCCACGGTCTGGAGAAGGATATGGCCGTGGTAGGGATGCTGTTTGATAGCCTGAAACTCGAAGTCGCTCAGCTTGCCGGATTTGTTGAGAAACTCGATGGGGACGTAGATCTTGCCCACGTCGTGGACCATTGAGGCCATCCACAGTCCGTACATCCTGTTGTTATCCATTCGCATCTCCTTGGCGATGCGGCAGGCGAGCTTGGTTACCCTGCGTTGATGCCCTCCGGTGTAAGAGTCTTTGATTTCCACCATATTGGCCAGGCCGGTAATTATCCCTTCCAGCATGCTCTTCATTCGTTTCAGGGCGAAGTTTTCCCGCCGGGCCTGAATGAGATCGTACTGCTCCATCCCGGCCTTTACCGCTGACTGGAGCTCCTCCACGCCGCAGGGCTTGGTCAGAAACCTGAAGACATGGCCCTGGTTGACCGCCTTCATTGCCGCATCAAGATCGGCGTAACCGGTGAGGATGATGCGTACGGCATCAGGCTGCTGGTCCCGAACTTGGCTTAAAAAATCAATACCTCCCAGGCCGGGCATCTTGAGATCGGAGATGATCACGGCGTAGCGATTGCCGCGGGCGATTTTCTTCAGGGCCTGCTTGCCTCCTACGGCCAGATGCACCGGATAGGTCTCTTCCAGAAGCTCCTTATAGAGGAACAGCAGGCTCGTATCGTCGTCCACAAAGAGAACCCGCCGCTCATGGGGATCCTTGCTGGAAAAAGAGAGGCTCATATTGGGCATTCCCTCGACAAGCGATGAATGTATTGGAAAGGGGTGCTACCTTAGATGAAGCATTTTACTTGTCTTCTGCAAGGTTATCAACTCCCGATGCCGGAAGTCCGGGATTGATTTTCTCATTGAGCTGCATTATTTGCCACACCTATTCCATATCTTATTCAGTGCACTGCCTCTTAGGGAGCGTGCGCTCCGACCGAGGCTAAAGTGAGATCTGTTGTGCTGTGCAGCGAGGAGGGCCTATGCTACTGAAGGCCGCAACTGGAATTGCGTTTCCATCATAAGTTTTATCAGAAACAGGTACATTCTTTGGCGTAGTCAACGAGATTCAAAACGGCACCCAGGAAAGCATTCGCAGTACGGAGAGCAGCGTATCCCTTATCCAGGGCAGCTCGGACAAGGTGGATCAGGCTGCACAGGCCTTGCAGCAAATCGTGAGCATGGTGGAAAAAAGCGCCGATCAAGTCAGCTCCATTGCCACCGCGGTGGAGGAGCAGTCCGCGATTTTAGACGAGATCAACAAGACGGTTGAGGAGATCAAGCGCATCTCCGCGGAAACCTCGAGCGCCATGTCTCCATCCTCGCAGGGGGTCAATGACCTGGCGCAACAGGCCCAGAGGCTGCAAGGACTGATGAGCGAACTGCAGCTGCAAGAGGACGGCAGCCGGGAGTCCTAGCCGGGGTGGGTCGAGGAAGTCAGCTTTGCCTCTGGCAAATCTCGTATGAGCGCAACCTCTGGCTGTGAGTTCGAGAGGCCCGCTTCCTTGGATCGGCTCATTCCTTATTGCCGGGCCCGGCCGGGATTAGATGCTCGATTCGCTCCCAGCCAGAGAGCACATAGGGCTGTATGCTACCGTCCGGCCTGATGAAGCCGAAGAGGTCCCAGGGGCCGACTATGTCCCACATCCTGCGTTCTCTGGAGGTGAGCTCGCGAAGCGGTTGGGATTCCGAGTCCTGGATCCAGTAGAGCTTGCCCTTCCTGAATCCGGTGCAGGCGGCGTTGTAATAGAGAAGCTCCGGACGATAGGGCTTGATCCGTTCCTCCTCAATGGCCTGGATGGTTTCCAGATCCTGCTTGTCCTCCCGGGTGAGATCTTTCTTCCACTCCTGCTTGTTTCGCAGCGACTGCAGCCGCTGCCATTCATTGCTCCGCAAACGCAGCCGCCTGCTTCGACTGCCCTCTGTCTCGCCTTTTCCCTTCGCAGAGGAAGAAGGGAATTTAATGAGCCTGCCTTTTGATTTGGGCATAGGATCCAGGATAAGTTTCTACCTGTAGGCTGCTCGTATGAAACTAAAAATTTTCTTTTTTTTCCAATAAATTGCCAATAAGTCAGCGCAGCCTTCGGCTGCGCTGACTTTGCTTTTCAAAGATCCGGCTGGGCAATAGCCGGTTATCGCCGCCGGCCCCAGCGGTGCTATTGGAGAGAATGTCCGCGGCAAGGAATGTTGCAGGCCTCTCGGATCAAGCCTTCAGTGGCTTTTCAAAAACCCGTACTCCCTGGCATTGACGTTATGTCTTTGCTCCCATTCCAGGGTTGATGTCGGAGTGGGTCCGTAATCATGTCCGGGACAGACAACGGTATCAGCCGGGAGCTCCATGAGCTTGCGAATGGAGGCGCCTAGGGTGGGCCGATTGCCGTAAGCCAGGTCGGTACGGCCGCTGTCTCCCACAAAAAGGGTGTCTCCGGTGAACAAGGTTCCCTGCGCGTACAAGCAGATGCCGCCTGGAGTGTGGCCCGGCGTGTGGTAGACAGTAAAGGCCTGGATGCCCACATGCAACGGCCCTTCTTCTCGGAGGACCAGATCCACCGGCTTGCCGTAAAGGGGGACATCATCTTTGTGCATCACTATGCCCGCACCGGTCCTTTCCTTGAGCCATTCGTTGCCCTCGGTATGATCAAAGTGGTGATGGGTGTTGATGATGTATTCAAGGCTCAGATCCTTCTCGGCGATCGCTTCTAGGATCCGTTCGTCCTCCGCTCCGGGATCGATGACCGCTCCCCGTCTTGTTTCTTCACATCCGACCACATAGGTGAAAACGTCCATGGGGCCTACAAGGAGCTGCTTGAAGAGCATGGGTGCAAGAACCCCCCTGAGGTTAAAGGAATCGGGCTATGGCTTGTTCTTTTCTTTCGGCTGCCAACTGCAGCTCTCCTGGCTAGGGCCTCAGCCCTTGATCCCCAGCTTGGGGAACACATAGCGCACCAGCAGGAACCAGGCTACAAGAACGGCTCCGATAGCGAGAATGCTTTTCATAAATCACGACCTTGGGCTACATTGTTGCTTAATTATTCTATACTGCGCTCCAGGGAACTGCCTGTCAAGAGCCTGAAGGCCTCAAGGTATTTGTCGCGGGTGGTCTGAATCACCTCTGCAGGAAGCCGCGGAGGTTGGCCCTTTAAGTCCCAGTTCTCCTTGAGCCAATCCCGCAGATACTGCTTGTCGAAGCTGGGCTGGGCCTGGCCGGGGACATAGGTTTCCTGGGGCCAGAATCGCGAAGAATCCGGGGTCAGAACCTCATCGATGAGCAGCAGCTCGTTGCCGAGCCTTCCGAACTCGAACTTCGTGTCGGCGATGATGAGGCCGTTATTTTCAGCTACGGATGCGCCGTGTCTGAAGATGTCCAGGGAAAGCTCCCGGGCCCGGTTGAAAAGCTTCGCTCCAATGGCCTGCTGGGCCTGCTCCAGGGTTATGTTCTCATCGTGCCCGCCTTGTTCGGCCTTGGTTGAAGGGGTGAAAAGCGGTTCCGGAAGGCGGTCGGACTCCCGGAGCCCGGAAGGGAGATCGATGCCGCAGACCCGCCCGTTTTCTAAGTAATCCTTCCACCCGGATCCGCTCAGGTAGCCGCGGACGATGCACTCGATGGGCAGGGGATCGGCTCGGCGCACCAGGACTGATCTGCCTTGGAGGATGGGCTTGTGCTTGCGCAACGGGGCAGGGAAATCCTCAACCCGCACGGCCTGCAGATGGTTCTCCACCAAGGAGGTGAGACGTTCCATCCAATAGACGGTGAGCTGATTGAGGACCATCCCCTTATACGGGATGGGATCTGGCAGCACTATGTCAAAGGCCGACATTCTGTCCGTGGTCACAATGAGCAGCGTATGCTGGTCAATGGCGTACATGTCCCGGACCTTGCCCTGGGAGACAAGGGGATACTCAGCAATTTCGGTGTGTAAAACGGTCTCCATGCTTAGTCTCCTGTTTCAGACGTACCTGCAAGAAGTCCTGTGCGATGGATTCAAGAGCAGGTATGTTCTTATAATTCTTTGATTTTGCTGACAACTGACCACCGACTTCTGACTACTGCGACTGCAAAAACCTTTTTGCTGTCGCATCTGTTTCAATGCTGGCTTCGTTTTTCTGCACTTCTGGCATGGGCTTCCAGTCCCTCCAATCTGGCCAGTCTGGCAATTTTATCTCCGTGCCGCTGCATATAGCTCCGGCTAGCCGAGATGAGGCTGGTTCGTTTAGTAAAATGGTAAACTCCCAGTCCGGAGGCGAATTTGGCTGTTCCCCCGGTGGGAAGGACGTGATTGGGTCCTGAGAAGTAGTCACCCACCGCTTCCGGGCTGTGCGATCCGAGGAATACGGCGCCGGCATGGCGTATGCGGCCCAGGCAGCTCCATGGATCATGGAGGCATAGCTCCAAGTGCTCCGGAGCGATGCGGTTGATCAGCTCAAATCCGGTTTCCTGGTCCGGCACTTTAATGAAGGCCCCCCACTTGCGAAGGGATTCTGCGGCGATCTCCTTACGCGGAAGGTTCTCCAATTGCTCCCGCAAGGCGGTCTGCGTTTTGTTCAGCAAGGAAGCATCGCTGGAAACGAGAATGGCGGCAGCTTCCGTATCATGTTCCGCCTGGGACAAAAGATCTGCTGCAAGCCATCCCGGGGGTGTGGAGTCATCCGCTAGAATGGTGATCTCACTGGGCCCGGCCAGAAGGTCGATGCCTACCTGGCCGTGCAGCATCTTTTTGGCGGCAGTGACGAAGATGTTGCCTGGCCCGGCTATCACATCCGCGGCCGGTACGGTTTCCGTGCCCAAGGCCAGGGCTGCCACCGCCCAGGCGCTGCCCAGAGCGAACACGTCTCTGATGCCCAACAGCGCGGCTGTTGCCAAGGTGTAGGGGTTGAGGCTGCCGTCCCGGCGGGGAGGTGAAACAGCTACAATGTGTTGCACCCCGGCCACCAGAGCCGGTACAGCATTCATGATCAGGCTGGAGACAAGAGGGGTTTCCCCGGAGCTGCCTCCCGGAATATACAGACCGGCGCGTTCCACCGGCCGGATGAGCTGCCCCAGCATGACGCCTTCCTCGCTGGGCTCCATCCAGGAGGAGGATTTTTGATGTTCGTGGAAGCGGGAAATCCGCCGGATGGCTTCCTCGATCAAAAACAAATCCTCATCCGGAACCTCGCTCACCGCCCGTTCGAGAAGGGCTTCGCTCACCTTGAGCTGACGGGCCTCGAACTGCGGGCAGTCGAAGCGTTGTGTATAGTCGATGAGCGCTGCGTCGCCGGACTGCTTGACCCGGTCGATGATCTCCCGAACCGAGTCCTCGACAGCGCGGGTGGAGTCCTGCCTTTGCCTGAGCTGTTGCTCAATGGGCGGCCAATCCTGGATTCCGGAGTAGGTGCGTAGAGTGCAGGGCATAGATGCTCCTTGAGGCCAGATCGTTTCGGATGGCCTTTTAAGATAGCCGCCGTGCCGTGGCACGAGCCGATAAAGAAAATTTGTAAAAACTTTATTGACATTTGTCAAAAATATATATAAAAATATCCTCTTTTGGGACGAAGGCAAATAAAGCTTTGCCTAGGTTTAGGTCCTTGACGAGCTGCTCTTTTTCAGATACATAATATACTCGCGAACCTCGTTCCGTTTCTACTCCTTGCTTGGAAAAATGAAATTTTCCCTTGACAAGGAAAGGAAAATTTCGTAATCTGCATTCTTGTCGCAATGACTTCTTCCGTTCCTTGACAATTAGATAGTGAGTTGGGCAAGAGACGAGCGCTGTCGGCATTTTCCGTTAGGGGGGTGCTGCAGGCAGTGCTTGGGTAAGGTTTAGAGAAGAGCACGAGGTGCTCAAGCTGATAGGATCATAACTGGAGAGTTTGATCCTGGCTCAGAATGAACGCTGGCGGCGTGCCTAACACATGCAAGTCGAGCGAGAAAGCCCCTTCGGGGGTGAGTAAAGCGGCGGACGGGTGAGTAACGCGTGGATAACCTACCCTGGGATTCGGGATAACCCTGCGAAAGCGGGGCTAATACCGGATACGCTCCCGGCACTCACTTGAGCATCGACAAGACAAGTTGATAGGGAAATGATTGTCGATATTCAAGTGAGTGCCGGGGGGAAAGATGGCCTCTGAATCAAGCTATCGTCCTGGGATGGGTTCGCGTCCCATTAGCTGGTTGGTGGGGTAACGGCCTACCAAGGCGACGATGGGTAGCCGGCCTGAGAGGGTGATCGGCCACACTGGGACTGGAACACGGCCCAGACTCCTACGGGAGGCAGCAGTGGGGAA
>CAZQPF010000005.1:0-89793 GCA_964595165.1 uncultured Desulfohalobiaceae bacterium | reverse complement strand
AGTCAGCGCGGCCTCCTGCCGCGCTGACTTATTGGGTTTAATTTAAAAGAATGCAATCTGTTGATTTTCAATGAATATATACGGAGCATCGTTATGCCCGGATTGACCCGGCACTCAGTTTCGTGATGAATAGCTGGAGCTATTGCCATAAACAAAGTAGGTGCTTCTTGTATACCCTGAGATAATTGCTTCAAAACTGAGTGCCGGGTTGATCAAGGAAGAAACTCCGGGGCTGCTCCCCTTCCCAAGGGGAGCTCCCGGCACTCAGTTTGCCAAGTCTCAGCACAAGCTTGAACAATAGCAATTGCTCAGTTGTAAAGTCTCAAATGGAAGAAGGTTGAAGTCAAACTGAGTGCCGGGTGAGGGGTTGGAAAGAGAAGTTTCATACGAGAAGCCGGTGGCCAGTTGTCATTCAAAGCTCTATCCAAACGTTGAGCCCTGATCCTTTCAGCTGAAGCTTCTAGCCAAGTAGTCAGGCTTATGGAAATTCCCATTCTCAAAGAAGTGGTCATCATCTTCGGGCTGTCCATCGGAGTGATTGTCCTTTGTCACCGGCTGCGCATACCCCCCATCATCGGTTTTCTGCTTACCGGCGTCCTGGCCGGACCTCATGGGCTGGGCCTGGTCCAGGCCACCCATGAAGTGGAGATGCTGGCAGAAATCGGGGTCATTTTGCTTTTGTTCGTCATCGGGCTGGAGATGTCCTTTGATGAGCTCCTCAGGTTGCGAAAGCCAGTCTTTCTGGGGGGCGGGGCCCAGGTCCTGCTGACCATCATCGTTTTCGACGCCCTGGCTCTGTTTATGGGGGCCACTCAGGGACAGGCCATTTTCTTCGGGTTCCTGGCCGCCCTGTCCAGTACGGCCATTGTGCTCAAGATGCTCAATGAACGGGCGGAGCTCAGCGCCCCCCATGGCCGGGTCAGCTTAGGGACCCTCATTTTTCAGGACATCATCGTGGTGCCCATGATGCTTTTGGTGCCCTTGCTGGCCGGACAGACCGGAAATGTCAGCCAGGCTCTGCTCCTTTTGGCCGGAAAGGCCTTGGTCATTGCCGGGGGCCTGTACCTGCTGGCCAAAAAGGTCCTGCCCTGGATCTTGCTGCTGGTGGTCCGGACCAGGAGCCGGGAGCTCTTTCTGATGACCACCCTGGGGCTTTGCTTCTCCATTGCCCTTTTGACCTCCAAGTTCGGCCTGTCCCTGTCTCTGGGCGCCTTTTTGGCCGGACTGCTCATCTCCGAGTCTGAATACAGCCTGAACGCCCTGGAGGGCATCCTGCCCTTTCGGGACGTGTTCACCAGTCTGTTTTTCATCTCCATCGGCATGCTTTTACATATCGGCTTTTTCCTGGAGCACATCCTGATAGTCGCCTTGGTTTCGGCCGTTGTCTTGCTCGTCAAGTCGGTCATTGCCACCGGAGCCGGGCTGATCATCGGCTATCCCTTGCGGGTGGCGGCCCAGAGCGGGCTTGGACTGGCTCAGGTGGGAGAGTTCTCCTTTGTCCTGGCCGGCGTTGGCCTTCAGGCCGGCCTGATTGCCGGGAATGAGTACCAGCTCTTTCTTTCGGCCTCGATTCTGACCATGGCAGTGACTCCGCTGCTCATAGCCGCCGCTCCCAAGCTGGCCGCCCGCCTGCCCCGGGGTGCTGGTCCGCTGGTGCCCGAGGGCCACCATACACCTGGAGAGCTGGAGGATCACTTGATCATCGTAGGGTTTGGAGTCGGGGGCAGGCATTTGTCCCGGGCCGCGCGCATGGCCAATATTCCCTATGTGGTGGTGGAGATGAATCCGGATACCGTGCGCCAGGAGAAGGCCAAGGGAGAGCCCATATTTTACGGAGATGCAGCTCACAACGCGGTTCTGGAGCACGCCGATGTGCGCCGGGCACGCGTTCTGGCCGTGGTTATTGCCGATCCGGCTGCAATAAGGCACATCACCGATACCGCCCGCCGCCTTAATCCCAGGCTGCATATTGTGGCCCGCACCCGGTTTGTCAGCGAGATTGAGCCCCTGCGGACTTTGGGCGTCAATGAGGTCATTCCGGAGGAGTTCGAGACCTCGGTGGAGATCTTCAACCGGGTGCTGAGCACCTACCTGGTTCCCCGCCGGGATATAGAGCGCTTTACGTCCGAGATCCGGGCTGAGGGCTACGGCCTGCTACGCGGCACCGATGGGTCCCGGGAGCCGACATGCGATATGAGCGGGGTATGCTCCGGCTTTGAAGTTGTGGCCATGAAGCTGGATCCCGGAGCCATCCTGGATGGGAAAAGCCTGCAAGAGGCGGAGCTGCGCAAGGCCTATGGCTTGAACGTGGTGGCTGTGCAACGCCAGGGGCAGATGATCCCCAACCCGGAGGCCGGGTTCAGGCTGCAGGCCGGGGATGTGGTCTATGTGTTTTCCGAGCACGTCAAGCTGGCGGATAAAGCTTACTTGTTCGCGCCTTCCGAGGCGGCGTAGCTGCTTGCAAGCCGCTTGGCTGCTTCGGTAAAAGCATAGGCTGCCAAGATGCCCAGCTTTCATGCTTCCATGTAATGTGCAGGAATGATAAGAGGACGGCTGGAGCCATAAGAGAAAGACGTCCCCAGGGAGGACCCTGGGGACGAAGAAAGAACAAGTCAGCTTTGCCTCCGGCAAACCTGACTTAATTGTAATTTTATTGAAGAAAAGAAAGTTTATCAGCAGCTTGACTGAACGATACTTTTGCCGGGTTGATCCGGCACTCAGTATGCCCAGTCTCAGTTCGAGTCTGAATATGAGCTCCTGCTCAGGCGTATAGCACCTTTGGAAGAGGGTTGCATTCAAACAAACCAAAATAAGTCAGCGTGGCCAGAGGCCAAGCTGACTTGACAATCCGGTGCACTTTTGGTCTTGGAATCAAGAAGGAATGAATCATGAGCTTGCAAAGACTCGATCCGGACGGGGTTATCGATTTTTCTGAATGGCAGAGAATTGTCAATATCCTGGCCAAGCTGGCGGGAGTGAGGTCCGCTGCAATCACCCGTATCCAGCTGCCGTATATTGAGGCCTTCAAGGTGAGTCAAATCGAGGGCGTTCCTTTTTATGAGGGTCTGACCGCAGAGCTGAAGGATCACTACTGCGAAGAGGTGTTGCAATCTCAGGACCGGGTTCTGGTTGTTGATGCTCGTAAAGACGAAAGGTGGATGCACGCTCCTGAAGTGGATCACGGTCTGGTATCCTATTTGGGGTACCCCTTGCTTTTGCCCAATGGCGAGGTTTTCGGAACCCTGTGCCTGCACGATGACAAAGAAAATGAATATTCCCAGGAGATCGACTCCCTGATGCATCACTTCAAACGAGTGGTGGAGTCCCATTTCGTGCTGGCTGAGCAGACCAGGCGGGCGCAGGAGTCCGAGGCTCGATACAGGTCTTTGGTGGAGAATGCCGCTGATGCCATTTTTCTTCTCGACGACAAGGGCTGGATTCAGGAGGTCAATTCCGAGGCCTGTCGCCGTTACGGCTATCCTTATGGGCGGCTTCTCCAGATGCATGTCCAAGACCTGGAGAGGCAACAGGGAGCCTTGGAGCCCGGCTGGTGGATTCAGGAGTGTCTGGATAGGGGCCGGGCTTTTTTCGAGTCCAGCCATATCGCATACGACGGGACTATGTTCCCGGTAGAGATCCATGCGCGGCTGGTACCGCATTCAGCTGGCTTGACCCTGCTGGCGGTGGCCAGGGACATCTCGGCCAGGAAGGAGGCGGAAAGGCTCAAGAAGGACATAGATCGGATCACCAGGCATGATCTGAAAACGCCGCTAAACGGCATCATTAGCATGCCGGAGTTGCTTCTGGAGGAGGATAATCTTACCGAAGGCCAGCAAGAGAAGCTCCAGCTTATCCGAAATGCAGGATACCGGATGCTGGACCTGATCAATATGTCCCTTAGCCTGTATCAAATGGAGCAGGGCAAGTACCAATACAAGCCTGCAGTCATAGACCTTCTGCCGGTTGTACGTAATGTGGAACAGGATGTCAGTCAGCTCCTGGTTCAGTATAAGGTAAGGCTTGTTCTGCGGATCAACGGAAACGATAATTTGGAAGGGGCTTCTTTCTTTGTGCTGGGGGAGGCTCTGCTCTGCTACTCCATGCTCTGCAATATCCTGAGGAACGCTGTTGAGGCCTCGCCCCCGGGAGAGACTGTCGCCCTGGATCTGGACAATGAAGGCTCTTCAAGGGCTCGGATTTCGATAAGCAGCAACTCCGTGATTCCGGAAAAGATTCGCAATCGCTTTGGCCAGAAGTATGCGACGGCCGAGAAGAAACACGGAACCGGGCTTGGCGTCTACAGCGCAGGGCTTATCGCGGAAACTATGAACGGGGAGCTTGCCTGGACCAGCTCCAAGGAAAAAGGGACTGTGGTGAGCATCTTTCTGCCGCAAGCAAGCCAGGAATAGCTGCTGCACCGGTAACCGAGAAGCAAGATCTCCAAACGCCTACCATTCACCATTCCGGGGTTTGATCAAAGGGCCTGCGTTTGTACTCGTAGTAGATGGAATTGAACTGCTCCGGAACCGGACGCAGGAAGAAGGTTCCGGGGTCTTGCGTCTTGCGCAGCGAGGCATAGGCGGGAGTGTAGATGTAGGCCAGCAGGCTTCTAGATTCCTTTGCATCCGGCGTAGCCAGGACCCACAGCTTGGGATCGATGGTTTCTATCTTTTTGATCAGGGCCTTCAGCTTGGCCCTATGGGGAACCTCTTTCCAGCCTGAGGCCAGCTTCAATGTAGGGGCGGTAGCGGTCGGCCTGAACAAAATCGCCGAAGGGTTGTAGACCGGTCCGGAGTAAAAGGCCTCGTAGTCCTCGAAGCTGTGCTTCAAGTCGTCGATGCTTACCGCTACTCCATAGGAGGAGGGCAGTATCTGGGTTGAGCTGCCGAGATGGCCCAATGCGGCGCACCCGATAAGACAAGAAAGGCTTATCATCAAAAACAGGGCTTTCAGGTACATATTGATTCCTCTGGCTCTCCAGGTATGATCGAGCCCGCCGGATTGCATCTTCCGATTCGGATTTTTGCTCTGGAGAAGGTTTATGCTCACTCTCATCGTCTACCTGCTCATTGCCATTTTGATTTCCTTTTTCTGTTCTCTGGCCGAAGCAACGCTTCTATCGGTGAGCCCGGCCTATGTCGGCGCTCTGGAAGACAAAAGAGACCGAGGGGCTAAAGCCCTGCAGAAGCTGCATGCCAGCCTGGACCGCCCCCTGTCCGCTATCCTGAGCCTGAATACAGTCGCGCATACCGTAGGCGCGGCCGGTGTCGGCGCCCAGGCCTCCATTGTATTCGGCAGCCAGTATGTAGGCCTGACCTCTGCAATTTTGACGCTGCTGATCCTTGTTTTATCCGAAATCATTCCCAAGACGCTGGGTGCGACCTACTGGAAGCTCCTGGCCCCTTTTATGGCGGTTCTTGTCTCCTGGTTGACCAGTCTCCTGCTGCCCTTTGTCTGGCTTTCGGAAAAGCTGACCCAGCTCTTTGCTCCGCCGGACAAGAGCGTTTTTCACTTCAGCCGCGACGAGCTGGAGGCCATGGCCAAGATCGGGGTTCATGAAGGCAATCTGGATGAAAAAGAGTTCAACGTGGTCCGCAACCTGATGCGGCTGCAGCGGCTTTCCGTGCGGGACATCATGACCCCGCGCTCGGTGCTCTTTGCCGTCCCCGAGGCCATGACGGTCCGCGAGTACTTCCGAAACCACTCCAATCAGCCTTTTTCCAGGATCCTGATCTACCAGGACAGCCCGGACAACATAGCCGGTTATGTGCTGAAAAACGATCTCCTCATGGCCCAGGCCAGAGACGAGTTCGGGAGGCCCCTGTCGGAGTTTGTCCGTTCCTGTCCCTTCATACCGGATATGCTATCCGCATTTCGGGCTTTTGACAAACTGGCTCACGAGCGGAGCCATATCCTGCTGGTGATCGATGAGTACGGCTCAATTGAAGGGCTGGTCTCCATGGAGGACGTCATGGAAACCCTGATCGGTCTGGAGATTACGGATGAGCAGGACACGGTGGAGAACATGCAGTCCCTGGCCCATAAGCGGTGGCGGGAGCGCATGGCAACACTGGGCATCGATGTCGAGATGCTGCAGACACCGAAGGAATGAGGCAGAGGGAAGACAGTGGTCGGTAGTCAGTGGTCTGTAGTCAGGAAGAGCGCATAGCGCATTCTTCGTTCCCAGGCTCTTGCCTGGGGACGTTTTCTCTCGTGGCTCCAGCCACCCTCTTGTAGCTGCTCGCAAGGCTCATCAACTAGGTGCCATAGCTCATGGCTGGAGGCTCCGCAAGGTGAGGGATGTAATCTGGATCTCTGGTTCGCTTACCGGCCGTTGCCCGCATCCGGCTCAACCGGCTGATCCAGGGCTCCTTCCCTTATAAGGACCTCTTTGACGTCTTTTAGCAGGCTCCTGATGTGGAAGGGCTTGCGAATGCACTTATAGACTCCCTGGCTGAGCGCCTTTTCAATCTCCTCATGGCTGGCCATGCCGGTGATGACGATGATCGGCAGACGGACCTTCTTCTCCTTGACCGCCTTGATCAGGGACAGGCCGTCCAAGAGCGGCATGCGCATATCCAGCAGGAGGAGGTCAAAGCGGTCCTCATCCAAAAGCTTGAGTGCCTCTTGGCCGTTGAAGCAGCCAACCGGCTCCATGCCTTCGGAGGTCAGAGCCTCGGAGAGGATATCCTGAATGTGCTGCTCGTCGTCGACCACGAGAACCCGGGGCTGCCGACCGCTTCCCGGCTCGGCCGGAGAAGCCGGCTGATCCTCGTTTATCTGCCGCAGCTCCTCCAGGTTCAAGGGGAGCTTGATATGCACCGTGGTTCCAGCCCCTATCTCGCTTTCCAGCCACAGCTTGCCGAAATGGTTTTCTATGATGGACATGGAGGTGGACAGGCCAAGACCAGTGCCCTTTCCCGGCTCCTTGGTGCTGAAGAAGGGATCGAAGATCTTCTTCAGATCTTTTGAGGAGATGCCCTCGCCCTCATCGGAGATGGCTAGGAGAAGATGCTTGTCCGGCTCGTCTTTCTGGACCCTGAGGGTTATGCTGCCTCCCTGATCCTCCATGGCATGCTGGGCATTCATGATGAGGTTGAGAAAGACCTGTTCCAGCTGATGTGGGTCGGCCTTGATCTGCGGAAGGCCGGATTGATACTCCCGCCTAACCTCGATGCCGTACTTTTTGAGCCCGGGCTTGGCTAAATCCACCACCCTGTCCAGGATATCCGGCAGGCGAAGGGCGGTCAGCACCGGAGGAGCCGGCCGGGCGAAGTCCATCATCTTGGTCAGGATGCTGCTGATACGCTCGATCTGCTCGGTAATCTGCTTGAACTGCTTTTGCTTCTGCGGATCCTTCTCCTTGTACTGCATGAGCTGGGAGCGGGCATTGATGATGGCCAGAGGGTTGTTGATCTCATGGGCCGCTCCGGCGGCCAGGTGGCCCACGGCAGCCAGCCGCTCGGTCTGCAGGAGCTTGTTGTGCATCTGCTCGTTTTTCCACAGGGCCAGGCTGAGCTCTTCGTTCTTGCTCTCCAAGCGCTCGTTGATCTTGATTCGTTCCAGGGCATTGGCGGTTAGCCGGGCCACCTGCTGCAGTATGAGGCGGGCTTCCCGGCTCAGGGACTTTCTATCGCTGCTGGGAACAACGCACAGCTCCCCCTGCAGTCCGATACTGTCAGAAGCCAGGGGAATTACATAAAAGGGATGGTGGTAGGTGATGCTGAAGCCTTCCTTGGAGGCTCCACCGGAAGGGGAGGAGGGAGGCGTTTCTGCAAGGCGCACTCGGTCTTTATAGGAGTTGAGCAGATCTTTGAGCCCCTTGGAGAAATGGCAGGTCTGCTGATCCCAAATGGGCCGGCCCTCCTTATCCAGGAAACAGAGCAGCTGCCGGTTCTTCTTTTCCTCCTGCCAGATGCGGCCTTCCAAAATCCAGTTTTCGGTATCCATGGCGTAGACGATGCAGGCCCGGAAGTAGTCCGCGTGCTCAAAGGCCTGCACGAGCTCGGCAAAGACCTCGGAGTAGGTGTGGGATTCGGAGAGCCGGGTGGCAATGTCGTTGCTCCAGGCCTGCCAGGCATGCGATTGGCGGGAGGCCTCCCGGGCGGACTCGAGCTCCAGGGCAATTGTGGAAAGCTTGCGGTTGGCTTTGGAAACCACCGGATAGTAGATGTCCTCCAGATTCTCCTGGAGATTGAATAGCCCGGCTCGTTCCCGGTACACAGGGAAAAGGGCTTTTTGCACCGCCTCTACGTCTTCGGCTCCGAGACCGAGCTTTCCAAGCAGGGCCTTGCGCTCCTCCAGGGTGCTGGTGTCGAACTTCTTTTCCAGGAAGTACTCCCGGGCCAGATTGTTGGCCAACTGGACGGTATAGAGGAGCTCGTGGTTCAGCTTGAGGTACTCCAGGGCCGCTACCGGCTGATGGTGAAAGAAGGCGGCATCGGAGAGATTCTTGGGCAGGCCCCATTTCTTGGCCAGCCATTTGCCCACCTGGGTGTGGTTGCAATGCAGGGCCTCCTGCTCGGCGCTTATCAAGCAGCCCTGGGGCTCTCCGGAATCTTCGAGCAGCTCGAGGTACTCTTCCGGCAAGCCGTGCAGCATGACCACCTTGCCCATATCGTGAAGCATGGCTGCCACAAAGGCTTCCTGCTGCAAGCCTGGAGAGGCCCTCTCGGCGATAAGCTGGGCTGAAACTGCGCAGGCCAGGCTATGGGACCAGATGCTTTGCTGCCACTGAACCAGCGAGGCGTTCTCCTTTCGCAGGTAGTCCTGGGTAATGACCCCTAACAAAGAGCAGCGCAGGGTGGTCAAGCCGAGCAGAGAGACCGCCTGCTGGACTGTGCTTACCTTGTGAGACAGCCCGGTAGAGGCCCGATTGACGAGCTTGAGGACTTTGAGGGTCAGGCTGGGATCGGACTCCACCAGCTTGGCCAGCTCAGCCAGCTCAACATCCTCCTGCATGGACATCTTGAGGGCCTGAACCGCCTGACCGGGGAGCACAGGAAGCTCGTCGATCTTCTTTATGAGCATCTTGAGCCGGGGCGGATAGGAAACCTCAGCAGAAGAATTGAGATTGGTGAGATCTTGTTCTGCCATAGATCATGCACCTTGAAAAAAAGTTACCGATTTATGGTAAACACCTGGCTACGAGCGGATTGCTATTGGAAGCACGTTGAATTTTTTCAGCTGTAGAGCTTGGCTGCAGGTTGTTTTTATCCCTGGTCTCCAGAATATTGCCGATTTCCTTTTAGCTGAGACATAGCTATTTTGTAAATACTTCAAAGTAAAAAAATGATTTTTTTTATGAATATAGGGTTACATAGGTTTGACGTTTGGGTCACAGTTTTTTAATTCGGAAACAGGCTTTGCAGACTCGTATGATAAATAACACAGCTCGGCCCCTGGCTGCGCCGGCTTAAGGGTTTTTTCTTAAAGGAGGTTGAGCTAGTGTCCGAATATATGAATGTTGCTTGTCTTCAATAAATTGCCAATAAGTCAGTGCAGCCGGAGGCTGCGCTGACTTGGGGGTCGGCATGGGCCGCCCCTATTGCTTGGTCAAGGCTCGTTTAGTAGAAACATCATTTATTAACTCTCTCACTGTGGAAGATGATGGAAACGCCTATCCCGGGAAGGACTATGGCTCGAGAACCAAGCTATGAAGAGCTGCAGCGCAGGGTAAGGGAGCTCGAACAGGAGCGGACAGAACGAAGGCGCATCAAAGAAGAGCTTCTCAAGCGTCAAAAGTACCTTGAATCCGTGCTGCACCATGCGCCGGACGCCATAGTGACCCTGGATGCCCAGCACCGGGTCCTGGAATGGAATCCCGGTGCGGAAAGGATCTTCGGCTACAGCAAAAAAGAAGCCTATGGCCGAAATCTGGACGACCTGGTGAGCTATGCGGATGTGATCGACGAAGCCAAGCAGAACACCTGGCGCGTTCTGTCCGGCCGTTCTCTCCCGCCGATGGAGACAGTTCGCTATAACAAGGAGGGAGCCGCGATTCCGGTCATTGCCTCCGGCGCACCGATCATCATGGACGGCGTGCTTCAGGGAGCGGTGGCCGTATACACCGATATCACCGAACAGAAGCGGGCGGAAAATGCCTTGGAGGAAAGGGAGCGGATTTATCGGGCCCTTTTTGAAAACACCGGGGCGGCAACCGTTATCATTGAGGCGGATACCACGATCTCTCTGGCCAACAAGGAGTTTGAAAAGCTTACCGGATGTTCGAGACAGGAGATAGAAGGCCATAAGAGCTGGAAGGACTTTATCGCCTACGCTGAGGACTTGGACAGGATGCAGCAGTATCATGACTTGCGGCGGGTGAATCCAGAGGCGGCTCCCAAAAAGTACGAATGCCGGTTCCTGGGCCCGGGAGGCGAGCTCAAGCATATTGTGATCACTGTGGATATGATTCCCGGGACCAAGCAGAGCGTTGCCTCCTTTCTCGATGTCTCCAAGTACAAAAAGCTGCAGGAGAGCCTCAAGCAGGAGCGGGACTCCCTGGATAACATCCTGGAGAACTCAGCTGATGCGATTGCCATCGTGGATGAGAGCGACAGGATCATCAGATGGAACAAGAGTGCCGTGGAGCATTTCGGTTGCGGCTTCGAGGAGATCAGATCCAAAAAGGCCTCGGATCTGTATGCCGACACAGCGGAAATGGAAACCATGCTGCAAAAGCTGCACAGTGAAGGCTTTGTGCGAAACTATGAGATCTCCTATCAGCGAAAGGACGGCACCAGGGTGCCTTCCTCGGTTTCAGTCAAGCTTCTCAAGGATGAAAAGGGCAACAATATCGGAAGCGTGAGCATCATCCGCGATCTCAGCGAATGGAAGAGGGCCGAGGAAAGGCTCAACTACATGAGCTTCCACGACTCCCTGACCGGACTATACAACCGGAACTTTTTCGAGGAGGAGATGACTCGGCTCCAGGACGGCCGTTACGCTCCGGTAGGCATCATTATCTGCGATCTGGACGGCATGAAGTTCATTAACGACACTCTGGGGCACAAGAGCGGCGACGAGATGCTTTGCAAGACGGCGGATATGCTCCGGGAGAACTTTCGCTCCAGCGATATTATCGCCAGGATAGGCGGCGACGAGTTCGCCATTTTGGTAACCGGGACGGATCAGCCAGCTACGGAGAGGCTCGTGGCTCGGCTCAAAAAGAGCATAGACGGTTTCAACGCCAGCGACCCCCGCATACCGCTCTTCATCTCCCTCGGCTACGCTGTGAGCAGCAGCAATCCACTGGACATGGAGGCCCTGTTCAGAGAGGCGGACGATCGGATGTACCGGGATAAGATGCAAAAAGAGCGCAGCACCCGCAGCTATTCCCTGCAGGCTCTGAGCAGGGCTCTGGAGGCCAGGGACTTCAACACCCAGGGCCACAACGATCGGCTGCAGGAGCTCGTGGTGTCCCTGGCCCGCTGCCTTAACCTTTCCGAGGGCAGCATCAACGATCTGTGCCTTCTGGCCCGGTTCCACGATTTGGGAAAGCTGGGAATTCCGGACAGCATCCTGTTTAAGACCGGACCGCTGAGCGACCAAGAGTTCGAGGAAATGAAAAAGCACTGTGAGGTCGGTCAGCGCATAGCCCAGTCCATACCGCTTTTGGCTCCCATAGAGGAATGGATTCTGAAGCACCATGAACGGTGGGACGGCAAAGGCTATCCTTTGGGCTTGCAAGGCGAGGAGATCCCCTTGTCCTGTCGGATACTGGCCATTGCCGACGCCTACGACGCCATGGTCAGCGACAGGCCATACCGGGAGGCAATATCCCAGACGGAGGCCATTGAGGAACTGCGAAAAAACGCCGGTACGCAGTTCGATCCCGGCCTGGTGGAAGAGTTCGTGGCCATGCTTGCCGACGAGGCCTGGCCCGGGAAGGCAGCATCATGACTGCCAGGACCGTGTACACTGTGGGCCACTCCAACCGCGACCCGGAGCCGTTTTTGGACCTGCTCCAGGAGCTCGGAATAGGCCTGGTGGCCGATATCCGGCGTTTTCCCAGCTCCCGCAAGTTCCCTCATTTCAACCGTCGAGAGCTGCAGCACGGCCTTGCCGAGCGGAATATCGAGTACCATTGGGTCCAGGCCATGGGAGGAAGAAGGCATGACGCGGATGTTCAAGGGCAGGAAGGGCTCTCCAGCTCGGCCTTTCGGAGCTATGCGGAGCACATGAACGGGCCCGAGTTCCGGCAGGCCGCGGCGCAGCTCCTAGAAGCCGCGGAGAGGAGACGAGTGGCAATTATGTGCGCTGAAAAGCTCTTCTGGAAGTGCCATCGGCTCCTGGTATCCGACTATCTGGTCTCCCAAGGGCACCGAGTCCTGCACATCCTTGAACCGGGCCGGGTCCAGGAGCACAAGCTCTCCTCCCGGCTTCGGGTGCTGCCTGGCGGCCGGCTGGAGCACGCGGCTGAAGACGAGGCGGGATAGGCTCTGTACCAGGGCCTCAGCTCACATAATACTTCTTGATCTCCTGCAGCCGCCCGGAATGGAAGCCTATGAAGCTGTACACCGTGGCCCGACGCCTCATGCGCATTGTGGCGCATCTCTACTTCGTGGAGATTCAGCTCTCCGGCCTGGAAAATGTGCCGCGAAGAGGCCCGCTGCTCATCGCCGCAAACCACCCCGGATCCCTGCTCGACGCGGTCCTGTTGAGCACTATGGTACCTCGGCAGATCAACTATCTGGCCAAGAGCGACTTCTTCCGTTTTCCCGTGGTGGCCTCGGTCTTTCGTGGACTGGGGATCATACCCATTTATCGGGCCGGGCAGGCACCGGGACATGCCGAGCGCAACGTGGAAGCCTTCGAGCGGGTCTACGAGGTGCTGGAAAATGAGGGCTGCATAGGCATCTTCCCCGAGGGCCGCAACTCGCCCCAAAGGCAGATCGCTGCCATTCGCACCGGTGTTGCACGCATGGCTCTCGGAGCTGAGGCGCGCAACGACTACAGGCTCGGGGTAAGCATTGTTCCGGTGGGCGTGAACTTCGAAAGCAGAGAGCTGCTTCTCTCCTCGGTCTTTTTGAGCTTTGATGAGCCGATCTCGATATCCCGCTATGCGGAGGAGCATCGGAGTCATCCCGGGGAGGCGGTCCGGGCCCTGACTGATGATGTGCAGCAGTCCCTTCGCAGACAGGCCCTGCACATTGAGGACCTGCGGCTCAGTCAGCTGGTATCCGATCTAAGCCAGATTGCCGAACAAAGCCCCGATATTGCGCTGTCCAGCCGCATTTCGAGGCGGAGCTCCTCCAGCGCCGCAAAGAGGAGGCTTCACAAGTATTGGAGCAGGTTGCTGGAATGGTTCCGCCCGGAGGCCAAAACCAGGAAGGATCTGGAGACCGCCCTGCGGGGAAGGCAGCACATCAGCCAGCTGCTGGAACGGGCGGTGAAGGAGGAGCCGGAAGCTATCGATGAGCTCAGCGCTGCTGCCGAGCGCTACAAGTCCCACTTGGCCCAGCTTCGGCTCAAAGAGGATCTGGAGCACAGCTTTGACAAGCCGGTACAGGAGCGCCTCATTCGGTTGCGCATGACATTGTATGCTCTATTTATGGCTCCTTTAGCCCTGGTGGGCTTTGTGCACAATATTGTGCCCTACCTGCTCACCTTGTTTCTTTCCCGCCTTTTCAAGGAAGAGGCCATCCGCGGCTTTGCCTCTTTCGCCATCGGTATCGCGGCCTTTTCTCTGACCTACTTGGCCTACGGGGTCTGGTTCTGGCAGGAGGTGGCCAGGAGCCTGCCCCTCTGTCTGCTCTACCTGGCGGCATTGCTGTGGACCGGGTTCGCCTGCCTGCGCTACCGGAGAAAGATCACGCGCTACCGGGACCGCATCCTGGTGCGCACCTTTTTTCAGACCCCGGACCATCTGACTCAAGGCCTGCGGCAGGAGCGGCAGGCAATCATCTCCCGCCTTCAGGATCTGCAGCAGCGATACGGCTCCTCAACCTATTAAGCAGCCCATGACACCCCTTTTCCGGCGTTCTCTTCACCGGCAACCGCCGATTTTTCGCTGTGCTTTTCTCCGTTATAGCGATCAAAACCCGGGCAGCTTGAACTTCATGGTCACCTCCCCGGTCTTGGAGTCCACGCGAAGCATGGGCTTGTCCTCCTCGGATCTGTGCAGCTTCTGTCCGGTAGCCATTTCCAGGAGCCCGCTCATGAACTCCAGGCCCTGGTTGAGCACAGCTTCCATCTGCTCCGGGCTCTGCCGGGGGGTCCCGCCGGCCTGGCCTCCGGCGGAGGCCTCCTCCGCCCCGTCTGGGGGCCCCTCTTCGCCGGCTACAGCCCCATCCTCCGCCATTGGGGCCTTCTCGTTTTCCGCAGCGACAGGCGCGGCTTCAGTGTCATAGGCCTCTTTTCCCTGCTCTGCGGATGAGGGGAAGGGCTCCATAATGCCTTCTTCGGCTTCCGCCGGCCGGGCCTCTTCTTCGGCCAGGGCTTGGGGATTGAGAAAGTGAGGGGTATCCTCCGGAATCTCCTCGCCGCTTTTGTACTCCACATCCGAGAGATCCTGGCTCAGCTCCTCGCCCATCATGGCCCGCAGCTGGTTGAGCATCTGGTTGCGCTTCTCCCGGGAGAACTCCACCGTTTCCACCCCGCCGTCGAAGACTCCGGTGAACAGCTCCGTCTTCAGCTGGATCCCGGCCAGGATCTTCTCCTCGATGCTGTCCTTGCTTACCAGGTTGATCACATTGACGCTGGAGCTGGACTGTCCGATGCGGTTCACCCGCCCGATGCGCTGATTGAGCCTGGCCGGGTTCCAGGGAAGCTCGAAGTTCAGGACGCAATCCGCGGCCTGGAGGTTCAGCCCGGTTCCCCCGGAGTCAGTGGACAAAAAGACCTTGCATTCCGGATTGTTGGTGAACTCATCAATGAGCGCCTGCCGCTTGTTTACCGGAATCTTGCCGCTGAGCTCCACGAAGGATATCCCCATTTTGGACAGCTGCTTGGCAATGAGGAAGGTCATGGTCGTCCATTCGCTGAAGATGACCATCTTCCGCTTGCTCTGGATCACGAGCTCGTCGAGTATGCCTTCCAGCTCCTTGAGCTTGGGGGAGATCTTGGTGCTGCGGTCCACCAGATAGGTGCAGTCGCAGACCCGGCGCATCTGCAAAAGGAGCTCCTGGATGCGGCGCACATCCATGGGAGTCAAAAACTTCTTGTTTAATAAGAACAGCAGCCCGGACATGTACCCGTTGTGCATCTTGGCCTGTTCCTCGGACAGCTCCAGATAGTAGGTATTGGTTACCTGATCCGGCAGATCCTGCAGCACCTGCTCCTTGCGCCGCCGTATTACCAAGGGCTTCAGCTTTTCGTGCAGCAGGTTCAGGTTGCGGTAGCCCAGGATCTTGTCCTTCCTGTCCCGGCTGAGCATGAAATGGTCTGCGGCAAAGCGCCATAAAGGGGCCAGCAGGTGGGGATCCAGGAACTGGACTATGGAGTAGACATCCTCCAGCCGGTTTTCCAGAGGAGTGCCGGTCAGGACCAGGGCATGCTTGCGGGGCAGGCTCTTGACAGCATCCGCGGTCTTGGTGGCGAAGTTCTTGATCCTCTGGGCCTCGTCCAGGATGACCAGGTCCGGCTTGAACCGGCGCAGGGTGGTCACATCCCGCAGGACGGCCTCGTAATTGGTGATCTTGAACAGGCTGCTGTCCTGAAAATAGGTCTGCTGGCGCATTCTTGGGTTTCCGGCCACTACCACGGCCCGTTCGCGGGTAAAGCGCTCCACCTCGCGCTTCCATTGCTCTTTGAGCGAGGCCAGGGTGACCACCAG
This sequence comes from uncultured Desulfohalobiaceae bacterium, assembly GCA_964595165.1. GTDB lineage: Bacteria > Desulfobacterota > Desulfovibrionia > Desulfovibrionales > Desulfothermaceae > CAZQPF01. The sequence goes on along the minus strand of CAZQPF010000005.1, from coordinate 74,015 downwards.
TACGCGCTTGAAGCCGAAGATCTCTTTTTTCAGGATGCCCAGGGCAATGGCCTGCAGGGTCTTGCCCAGGCCCATCTCGTCGCCGATGAGAGCGGCCTTGCGATAGAGCCCAAAGCGAACCCCTTCTTCCTGATAGGGGTAGAGGGAGGTCTTCAGACCCTGCAAAGGGGGCAGCTCTTCCTGGGAGAGCTCCTCCACCTCCCGGTGCAGCAGGTACTCCTGAACCCTGGTATGGACCTCATCCCTGACCTGTACTTGCTTATAGCCGTCCACTGCGGACAGAAAGTCCAGCATGCGGCCCAGATCGGCGAACTGAAACAGGCCGTCCCGGTCAAAGTAGGTTTCCAGCACCGGTCTAAGGTCTGCAATCTCTTCTTCCGGACGTTCGCAGAACAGGCGTGGTGCAGCTTGAGTCGAGTCCCAATACACATCCACAAAAGGAAAGAGCTCCTTTTGAGCCTGCTTCAGCTCCTTGGAGCTCAAAAAGCGTTCCGTCATGGCCAGAAGGTGTTTGCAGGTGCCCAGCTGATTGGTGTTGAAATCCGGACAGGAGCATTGACCCAGCCCCTGAGCCGGATGGTGCAGGGTGACCACATACTGCCGTCCGTATACGGTTTCCAGGAGATGATCACCCTTGATCATCTCTCCGCGGATCAGCTTGAACTCTTCCTTGTGGGCCCGGCTGCGCCGGTCTTCCAAGGCCTTGTCCCGTATCTCCTGCGCAGAGAGATAATCCGACGGCGGGGCGGGCTCCAAGGAGGCTTGGCTCCTGTTCCAGCCTTCCCTGCGGTCCAGGACATCCAGCATGACCGCCACCACGTGCTTGCATCCCGGCCCGGGATAGGGGCAATCGCAGGAATAATCCAGCCCTTCGTTCTCCAGGCCGATCTGCAGGGTGTAATCTCCGTGGCTGCCGTCCACCTGATAGGTAAATCTGCCCTGATCAAGGTCGGCGGTAGTGCACATGTAGGCCCCGTACTCATAGAGCTTGCGGCCGCGCTCAAAGATGACGCTGCTGTCGGCTACCTGTTCTCGGATAACGGCTTGATCAAAACCGGGCATATCATGCTCCTGGAGAGAAAGGTTTTTTCTGGGAGCTTAAGCTCCTCCTGGAAGCTGCACAAGCTGCAACGAGGCGCAATCTTCGGGATAGATACGGCCCTTGTCAAGTCAGCTCTGCCTCCGGCAAACCTGACTTAATGCTCATTGCATTGAAGAAAAAATCATTTTTTTCAATATGTTGCTTGAACCCGGCACTCAGCTTGAATGCCACCTTCTTCCAATAGGTAATAAACACCCGAGCAGTAGCTCTTATTCAAGCTCGAGCTAAGACTGGGCAAACTGAGTGCCGGGTTGATCAAGGAAGAACTCCAGTTGAGCAATGGCATCCTTTTTTCGAACCGGGCAGGGGTTCGCTTGCGCGCCCTGGCTGGGAGCTTCTCGGGTTATCTTAGAAAACCGAGGACCAAAAGCGTCTAAGCGCAATAGGACTCTTGGCCGGACTATCTTGCTAGAGCCGGACTGTGGATATATAGTCCGGGCATGCCACAGCTGACCCCTCTGCCGGAAAGCGAGCTCCTGGGCGCCCTGGAGCGGGGCTATACCCTTCTCACCGTCAATCGCAGGCTGAGCCGCAGCTTTTTGCAGCGCTTCCACCGCGAGCAGCAGGCCAAAGGGCGCGCCGTCTGGGAGACTCCGGATATCCTCCCCTGGGGCGGCTGGATCGCCCGCTGCCTGCAAAGGGCCCCTTATCTGCAGCCCGACTCGCGTCTTCCTGTGCCTTTGAGCCAGAACCAGGAGCTCGTCCTGTGGGAGGAGATCATCCGCGGCTCAGAGCAGGCCAGAGGCTTGATCCATTTGAGCCAGACCGCCAGGCAGGTACAGCAGGCCTGGGTTTTGTTCCGGCACTGGGAGCTGGAGGCAGAGGGAGATCCTCTGCTGTGGAGCTCGCCGGATCACGAGGCCTTTCTGGAGTGGAGCCGCCAGTTCCGGGAACGGGTGGACAGCCTCGGCTGGCTGGAGGAGGCCAGGCAGCCGGAATATGTGGCCCGCCTGGTGGAGTCCGGCTCGCTGAGCTGCCCGAGGGGCCTGATTCTGGCCGGATTCGAGCAAATGAGCCCGGCTCAATTGCGCATTCTGGTGGCTCTGCAAAGCAGGGGCTGCCCTGCGTACCTGCTGGAGCTTCAGGAACAGCAGGCCGAGGCCCTCGCCGTTTCCCTGGCCGACCGGCGGGATGAGATACAGAGCGCGGCCCTCTGGTCCCGCACCAGGCTGAGGCAGCGCCCGGAGCAGCGCATCGGGGTCATTGTCCCGGATCTGGCCCAGGTCCGGGCGGAGGTGGTGCACGCCTTTGAGTCCGTCCTGCATCCGGAGGCTATTCCCGATCCCCTGCCTCCGCAGGAGCGGATCTTTGATGTCTCCCTGGGATGTGCCTTAAGCGATTATCCCTTGGTTCAGACCGCCCTGAACATCCTGGGGCTGACCCAGGATCCGCTGCCCCTGCCCCAGGTGAGCGCGGTGCTTGCCTCATCCTTTGTGCAGGGAGCGGACCCTGAAGCCCTCGCCCGGGGCGAGCTGGAGGCCGCCCTGCGCCAACGGCGCGAACCGGCTGTTGACTGGAGCTACCTGCTGAGCCTGGCCTCTTCGGAGGAACAAAGCAAGGCTCCCCGCTCCTGCCCCCGTCTGGCCGAATCGCTGCAATCATTCCGAGCCAGATGGGAGGGGCTGCCAGTCGCACAAGCCCCCAGTCTCTGGGCCCGTGATCTGGATCTGCTGCTCAAGGACATGGGCTGGCCCGGGGACCGGAGCTTGCAGAGCCGGGAGTACCAGGCTGTCCAGGCCTGGAACGGCTGTATGCAGCGCTTGGCCGCGCTGGACCGGGTTGTGCCGGAGACGAGCCTGCAGCAGGCTGTCGGCCGCCTGCAGGGAATTGCCTCCGGAACCGTATTTCAGCCGGAGGGCCCGCAGGCTCAGGTGCATATAATGGGTTTGCTGGAGGCGGTGGGCGAGCGGTTCGACCGGGTCTGGATCATGGGCCTGAGCGACCGGATCTGGCCTCCTGGGCCGGAGCCCAATCCCTTCCTGCCGGTCTCTTTGCAGCGGCGTCTGGCCATGCCGCGCTCCAGCCCGGAGCACGAGCTGGAATACGCCCGTCGAATCACCCACAGGCTGCTGCATAGCGCCCCGGAAGTTATTCTCAGCCATCCTCTGCGTGAGGAGGATCGAGAGCTTTCGCCCAGCCCCCTGATCCGGGACATTCCTGAAATGGAGTCGCAGGATCTGCAGCTGGATCCGTTCCCGGATCCCTGGATGGATAGGATCGGCCGGCATCTGGAGGGCTTCCGGGACGGACAGGGCCCAGAGCTGTCCGCCTCCGGCCGGGCCCCCGGGGGCTCCGGGCTGCTCCGGGCCCAGGCCGCCTGCCCTTTTCAGGCCTTTGCCCGCCATCGCTTGGGGGCGGAAAGCCTGGAAGAGCCGGTAACCGGACTGGGCCCTCCGGAGAGAGGGATCATGATGCACGCCGGGCTGGAGCACTTCTGGCGCAGGTGCGCGGATCAGGCCACCCTGCTCGCCTTGTCTGAACAGGAGCTGGAAGCCTGGGTGGGGCAGGCGGCCAGGCGTGCGGTGCGGGACCTGCAAAGGCAAAGGCCTTTGACCTTGAGCGGGGAGCTTTTGGGCTTGGAAGAGGAGCGCTTGAGCGATCTGCTGCTGGAATGGCTGCAGCTGGAAGCCAGGCGCAGCCCGTTTCAGGTGCGGGACCTGGAGAAGCGTCTGGACATCCGGATCGGAGGCCTGCAGCTGAACGTGGTGGCGGACAGGCTGGACCGTTTGCAGGACGGCAGGCTGGTGGTCATTGACTACAAGGCCGGCCGGCACTCCATGGCCGAATGGTTCCGGGAGCGCTTGGTGGAGCCCCAGGTTCCCTTATACAGCCTGTTCTGCCCCGAACCTGTGGCCGGGGTTTACTTCGGAGTGGTGCGCAAAGGGGAGTCCTGCTTTGTGGGCCTGGGGGAAGAGTCGGGAATTGTGCCGGGATGCAAGGGATTTGACGAGCATAAGCTGGCTCGGGCCTACGGCTCCTGGCAGGATTTGCTAAACGCCTGGAAGACGAGCCTGGAGGCCTTGGCCGGGGAGGTTTTGCGCGGCGAGGCCCAAGTCTCGCCCAGCACGGACCAGGCCTGTCGGCAATGCGATCTCCACTCACTGTGCCGGGTGTTCGAGCTTGCCGAGGAATAGGGCCCGCTCCCATCTAAAGCCCGCCCTTGTAAGAGATTCACTTTCCAACCCCTTACCCGGCACTCAGTTTGACTTCAACCTTCTTCCATCTGAGGCTTTGCAACTGAGCAGTTGCTATTGTTCAAGCTTGTGCTGAGACTTGGCAAACTGAGTGCCGGGAGCTCCCCTTGGAAAGGGGAGCAGCCTTGAGGAGTTTCTTCCTTGATCAACCCGGCACTCAGTTTTGAAATTATCTCAGAATATCAATGGAAGCACATAATGGGTTTGTGGTATGCCTCCAGCTATCCATCCCGAAACTGAGTGCCGGGTCAACCCGGCCATATCGGTTTTCAGCATATATTTGTAAAAAATGAAGAACTTGGATTCTTATTAATCTAAACCCATTAAGTCAGCGTGGCCAGAGGCCACGCTGACTTGACAGAATGTGTGTGGCAGCATAACTTTAAAGAAATTTTCAACAAAATGGAGAGGCGGATATGGCCACTGTCAATTACAGCGTTCCGGACGAGATCAAGGAGGCGTTCAATGCCGCCTTTTCCGGCCGCAACAAAAGCGCCATCATTGCCGAGCTTATGCAGCGTGCTGTGGAGGAAGAAGAGATCAAGCAGCGGCGAGCTCAGGCCATAGATCGGCTCAATAGCCGACGGCCCCTCAGGCCAAGGATCACGGCGGAAGAGATCCAAGCTGCCCGGGAAGAGACCCGCGAATGAGTCGTTTGGTGCTCGATGCGAGCGTGGTTATCAAGTGGCTGTTTGCCGAGCAGGAACCAGAAGGAAACACTCCCCAAGCGATAGATCTTTTTGAAAAGATTGCTTCCCAACAGGTGCAGGTGGTTCAGCCAATGCATTGGCTGGTTGAGGTAGCCGCTGTCGTAGCGAGAAAGAGCCCAGCTACAGCTGAGGAGGATATCTTCGAGCTTACGAGACTGAACTTTGATGAGCTGAGAACTTCGGAAGCCTTTGCGGTGGCTGCACGTCTTTCCATGCAGCTCGAGCACCATCTCTTCGACACCCTGTATCATGCCGTAGCACTCACCCAACCGGATACAACCCTGGTGACTGCAGATATGCGTTACTTTCACAAGGCTCGGCAAGCAGGCTCCATCATGCTTCTCCGGGATCTCCCCCTTATATAAAGCCGAAGATCAGGCATGCCCAGGCACCATGTTGTCGACACCGAGCAGCGGGCTGCGGCCCTGGATCCCGAGCGGTCCTTCATCGTCCAGGCTCCGGCCGGATCGGGCAAGACAGAGCTTCTGATCCAGCGCAGTCTGGCCCTGCTGGCCACTGTCCAGGCCCCGGAAGAGCTCATTGCCATCACCTTCACCCGAAAGGCGGCCGGGGAGATGCGGACCCGCATTATGCAGGCCCTGCACCGGGCGGCTGAAGGCGAAGAGCCGCTTGCGGAGCACGAGCAAATCACCCTGGATTTGGCCGAACAGGTTCTGGCCCGGAGCCGCAGCCTGGGCTGGGAGCTGGAGTGGTCTCCGGCCAGGCTGCGCATTCAGACCATCGACTCCTTGTGCTCCGGGCTGGTCTCCCGCATGCCTTTGCTTTCCAGGATGGGCGGCCAGGGAAGGATAGCCGAGAGCCCGGAAGATCTGTACCTGCAGGCGGCCCGGGCCACGGTGGCCGAGCTCGGGAGCGGCTCGCCGTGGTCCGCCTCGGTGCAGAGATTGATCCGCCATCTGGACAATGATCTGGATAAGGCCTGCCGGCTGATAGCCGGAATGCTTCCCCAGAGGGAGCAGTGGCTTCGCCATTTGGCTGACCCGGAAAGCCGGCAGCTGCAGCGGCCCCGCCTGGAGCAGGCCCTGGCGAGGGCGGTGGAAGATTCCTTGCGCGAGGCACGGGAGCTGATTCCTGATCAACAGGGGGACAGCCTGCTGCGTCTGGCCAGGTTCGCCGCCTCCAACCTGCCTGATCCGGACAGGATTCCGGAGCTCGGCCTGTGTGCAGGGCTCAAGGATCTCCCGGGCTGCGCCTGCCGGGAGCTTCCCCAGTGGCAAGGCTTGGCCCGGCTTTGCCTGACTCAGGCCGGGGAGGTGCGCAGAAGAGCGAACAAGAATTTGGGCTTTCCGGCTCCCAGCAGCAGCAAGGATCCCGAGGCCAAGGCCCTTTTTGAGGCCATGAAGGAGGAGTTCACCTCCTGCATGCAGTCCCTTGCAGCCGTGCCGGGGCTGGAGGAGAGGCTCTATGAGGTATGCTTCCTTCCCCGGCCGGAGTACTCCCCGGTGCAATGGTCCGTACTGGAGGCCCTGTTCGAGGTCCTGCGTTTGGCTGTAGGCCATTTGCACCTCGTCTTTCAGGAACAGGGGGAGGTGGATTTCGCCGAGGTTGGCAGCCGGGCCCAGACCGCCCTGGGATCGCCGCAGGAGCCCACCGATTTGGCCCTGGTTCTGGATCACCGCATCCAGCATCTGCTCATCGACGAGTTCCAGGATACAAGCATCTCCCAGTTTCAGCTCCTGCAGTCCTTGACTGCGGGCTGGTCTCCAGGGGACGGAAGGACCTTCTTCGCCGTCGGCGATCCCATGCAATCCATCTACGGCTTCCGAGAGGCGGAGGTCGGCCTGTTTCTGCAGGCCCGGCAAGCGGGATTGGGACACATTCCCTTGCACCCCCTGACCCTGATCGTCAACTTCCGTTCCCAAGCCGGGATTGTGGACTGGGTGAACAGGGCCTTCCCCCGGGTCCTGCCGCAGGTGGAAGATCCGCTGACCGGCAGCGTGCCCTACAGCCGGTTTGATGCCTTTCTGCCCCCTGCGGATGATCCGGCTGTGAGCGTGCATCCTTTTTTCGACTCCGGCTACGAAGCCGAGGCCGGGAGGGTGGTCTCCCTTATCCATCAAGCCAGACAGGAGCGTCCGCAGGGGACCATAGCCGTCCTGGTCCGCAGCCGTTCCCATCTGCAGGGCATTATGCCCGCCCTGCGGCAGGCCGGTCTTTCCTTCCAGGCCGTGGACATCGACCCTTTGAGCCGGAGGCCGGTGATTCAGGATCTGTGCTCCCTGGCCAAGGCCCTGCGCCATCCCGGGCACAACCTGGCTTGGCTTTCGGTGCTGCGCGCTCCTTGGTGCGGCCTGGAGCTCGAAGATCTGCATCTCTTGGCCGGAGGGGGGGGCAAAGCCTCTGTTTTGAGCCGTCTTCAGGAGGAGGAGACCATCTCCCGGCTCAGCCCTCCGGGACAGGAGCGGCTGCGCAGGGTGCGGCCCATTCTGCACAATGCCTTGCAACAGCGGGATCGAACCGGTCTGCGCCGGCAGGTGGAGTCCTGCTGGCAAGCCCTGGGCGGTCCGGAATGCCTGGAGACGCAGAGCGACCGGGAAGACGCAGAGGTTTTCTTCCGGCTGCTGCAGAACCGGTTTGCTTCGGAGCCGCAGCAGCTGGTGGATGAGCTGGACAGCGAGGTGAACCGGCTCTACGCCCAGGCGGACACCAAGGCGGACCAGAGCCTGCAGGTCATGACCATGCACAAGGCCAAAGGCCTGGAGTTCGATACGGTCATTCTGCCCGGACTGGGGCGCATCCCCAGGCCTTCGGAGCAGCAGCTCCTGGTATGGATGGAGCGCTCCGGTCCGGAAGGAAGAAGCGAGCTGCTTATGGCTCCCAGAACCGGAACCGGGGAAGAAATGGATCCGGTTTACGCCTATATTCAGCGTCTCATGCAACACAAGACCCGGCACGAAGACGGTCGTCTCCTGTATGTAGCTGCCACTCGGGCCAGGAAGCGCCTGCACCTCCTGGGGCACACCAGCCTGAACAATGAGGGGCGCCCCCGGCGACCTGGTGCAGGATCTTTGCTCTCGGCACTGTGGCCTGCGGTGAGCCAGGAGTTTGAACAGGCGGCAGCATCCGGCAGGCAGCAAGAGCAGGAGACTCGGCCGGTCCAACCGGCCCCGGAGCAAGGGGCCTCGGCACAGACCCTGTACCGCCTGGCAACGGATTGGCAGCCTCCTGCCTTTCCGGAAGGGATTCAGCCAGTTGGCTCCGGAGCCCCCGAGCCGAAACAGGAGGACATAGAGTTTGACTGGGCCGGGCAGACGGTGCGCTGCGCAGGCACCTGCGTGCACGGCTGGCTTCTCGTTTTGGCCGGGCAGGAGCTTGAGGCCTGGGATCTCCAGAAGGTGCGGGAGCTGCGACCGGTTTTCGCCCGCCAGCTGCTGGATCTGGGTATCCGGGAGTCCGATTTGGATACCGGAGTGGACCTGGTGCAGGAGGCTCTGGAAAATACGCTCGGCCATGAGATCGGGCGCTGGATTCTGGGTCCGCGCCGGGAAGCGAAAAACGAGTATCCCGTTAGCGGTCTGGTACAGGGACAGCTAACCTCCGTGGTCATTGACCGCACCTTTGTGGACCAAACCGGGGTGCGCTGGATCATTGATTACAAGACGAGCCGCCATGAAGGGGGCGATCCGGCTGGATTCCTGGATCGTGAGCTGGCCCGCTATCAAGGCCAGATGGAGACCTACGCCCGGCTCATGCAGGCCGGGGAAAGCCGACCCATCCGCATCGGCCTGTATTTTCCCCTGCTCTCGGGCTGGCGGGAGTGGTATTTTGAGTGATCTTCCTGCTACCTTTAGAGTTCAAAGTTCACGGTTCACAGTTAAGACAAAGAAATCAAAGAGATAAGTCAAAAGCATTCACAGTGTAATCAGCTCGTCAATATCAGCAATCGGAACAATATGTTATTCAATAGGTTTTGACTGTCGAGCTGCTGCAGGAAAACCAATGGCAAGGGAGCAAAGCATCGGTCTGGCCCTGGGGGCCGGGGGGGCCAACGGCCTGGCCCACATCCTCATGCTGGAGGCCTTTGACGAGCTGGGGCTTCGTCCCAGCAAGATAGCCGGCAGCAGCATCGGTGCGATCATCGGCTCACTGTACGCTTCCGGCAAGTCCGCCCTGGAGATCAAGGCCATTGTTCATGAGCTGGTGGGCAGCAGAAAGAGCGGCTGGAAGGACTTCTTTCTTAGACGGGAAATCTTTCAGTGGATCGAGTTCCTGGATCCGGAGTTCGGACGCGGGGGCTTTATCAGCGGGGACGCCTTTCTGAGCTTTCTGTTCGAGCACATTCAGGCGGCTTCCCTGGAAGAGCTTGAGATACCTCTGGCCGTGGTGGCAGCCGATTTCTGGAAAGGCGAGGAGGTGGTCTGCAACTCCGGCGAGCTGCTCTCGGCCATTCAGGGGAGCATGGCCATTCCGGGGCTCTTTTCTCCGGTCTTGCGGCAGGGGCGCATTTTAATCGACGGCGGGGCGGTAAACCCGGTCCCCTACGACATTTTGCCGGACAGCTGCGAGGTGACCGTGGCTGTGGATGTGTCCGGCCAGCGCACCCCCAAGGATGATCTCTCCTTTCTGGACGCTGTGTTCAATACCTTCAAGATCATGCAGCGTACCATCGTGCGGAGCAAGTACGAGCTCAAACCCCCGGATATAGCCATTAGGCCCGATATTCTCGATATTCGGGCTCTGGAGTTCCACAAGGCGGGGGACATTTTCCAACAGGCGCTCCCGGCCAAGGAAGAGCTCAAAGAAAAGCTGCAGGCCCGGCTTTCCAAGGGCTAGTCGACACCCTCAAGTGGTCTGCAGCAGCGGCCAAAAGGAAAGCGGCCTTGCAAGGGCGTAGGGATCAAGTTATAATAATAAAGTGTTTCAATAAGTTGTGCTTTCCCTGCCTCGATTTGCGTTGACATGTTCAGGAAAGAAGGTATTCTTATACCATGAAAGCCGGGCCCCTCAGAGCAGGGGCAGGGCTTTGAAGATCCTGCAACCGAGGTCCATGCGACACCGCGGGGGTTATTGGGGTCCGCACGTTGTGCAAAGGATAGCCTCTCAGCGATTCCTGAGCCGCTTATTCTGTGTGTTCTGCCAGTTTCCTGTCTACTGAGCTCCTGTGCCTGCACTTAATGATCTCCTTCCTGCTTATTTCGCTGTGGCACGTGCGTATGTACGCTGCTCTTTTCCCTGTGAAGACGTACCTGCAAAAAGTCCTGTGTGATGGATTCAAGAGCAGGGATGTTCTTGTAACAATCTGATTTCACTTTCAAATGTCCACCGACTTCTGCCTGCTGCGACTGCAAAAAGGATTTTTTGCAGTCGCATCCGTGAAGCTGCCTACTGTTTCAGATCGTCCCTGTTGTTGAAGGCTTGAAGCACTCGGTACCAAGGATCCTGAAGGCTGTGCTGCCGCTTTCCGGGCAAGACAGCCGAAGGTTCTGCCTGGGCGATCTGTTGCGTCCGCGGACCCGGCATGTCGCTAGAGGGTATCTCCGCCCGCGAGCCCGGGAGGAGATGCAGCTTCAGTGTATTATTCAGTCAAGATACCTCGAGGAGGGTTACGATGAGCCGCATTCAAGAGCTGATTAAGGAGCATCAGGATCAGCGGAAACAAAAAAAAGAGGAAGAGGTTTTCCCCAAGCAGATGACCTGCGGCGAGTACCTGGAAATGGTCAAGGAGCACCCGGAGATCGCCCAGCTCGCCCCGGCCAGAATCTACAATGCCATTATGGATTACGGCACCGAGGATATCCCGGAGCGGGAGCGATGGGGAGAGGCCACCCGCCGCTACAAGTTCTTCTCGGATGCCATGTACGGCCAGGAGGAAACCCACGAGAAGCTGATGCAGTTTTTTGCCGCCGGCGCCAAACGCACGGAAACCGGAAAGCGCATTCTGCTCCTCATGGGGCCGCCGGCCGGAGGCAAAAGCAGCATTGCCTCCATGCTCAAGCGGGGCCTCGAGGAGTACAGCCGAAGGGCTCCGCTGTACGCCATCGAAGGCTGCGAGCTGCACGAGGAGCCTCTGCACCTGGTCCCCAGACACCTGCGCTCCACCTTTGAGGAGGAGCTGGGGGTGACTATCGAAGGCGACCTCTGTCCGCAGTGCCGGCGCAAGCTCTTTGAGCAGTTCGCGGAGCGCGACGAGTCCGGCGATGTGTCGGAGGTGAAGTGGGAGGACGTGCCGGTTGTCAAGCTGAGCCTCTCCGAGCGCTCCCGTACCGGCATTGCCACCTTTCAGCCCGGAGATCCCAAGTCCCAGGACATCAGCGATCTCATCGGCTACGAGGATGTGGCCAAGTCAGCCCGGTTCGGCAAGGCCGATCCCAGGAGCTACAGCCTGACCGGAGAGCTGGAAAAAGCCAATCGCGGAATGATCGAGTTCATAGAAATGCTCAAGTGCGACAAGAAGTTTCTGTGGTGCCTCATCTCCGTGGCCCAGGAGCAGGTGATCAAGGTCCAGGGCTCCACCTTTCCGCAGATCTACACGGACACGGTAATCCTGTCCCACACCAACCAGCCGGAGTTCGAGGAGTTCGCCAAGGAAAAGGAGCCCGCACTGCACGACCGCATTTACATGGTGCGGGTTCCCTACCCCCTGCGCGTGCGTGATGAAAAACGGGTCTATGAGAAGCTGCTCGCCCAGAGCAACTTAAGCGGCATCCACGTAGCGCCCTACGCCCTGGATGTGGTGTCCATGTTCACCGTGCTCACCCGGTACGCCAGAAGCCAGATCTGCGAGGATCCCATCAAGAAGATGAAGTACTACAACGGCGACCGGGTGCCGGAAGACAAGTACCGGGATCCGGTGGACGTGCGCGAGCTCCGCGAGGAAGGCCGCAAGCAGGGCGAGGGCTTTTTCGGCATCAGCTCCAGGTATGCCATCGACGCCATCAATACCGCCCTGGTCCGGGAAGGGGCGCAGTGCTTGACTCCGCGCATGGCCATCCGGGCTCTGCAGCGGCATTTCGAGCATCACATGGGCTTCTCCGAGGAGGAGGTGCAGTTCTACAACTCCCTGCTGCAGGAAACCAGGGAAGGAACCGTCACCGGGGAGTACAAGCAGATTGTGGAAAGGGAGGTCACCAAAGCCTTCCTGCGGGCTTATGAAGACCTGGCCCGGGAGCAGTTCAACAAGTACATGCGCAACATCACCGCCTACTGCCGCAAGGAGAAGCTTATCGACGAGTTCACCGGGGAGCGCAGGGAGCCGGATGAAGATTTCATGCGCTCCATCGAGGAGGTCATAGGGGTCACTGAGAACAGAAAGGACCAGTTCCGTCAGGAGGTGCTTGTCTTCAAGGCCACGGAGGAGGATTTCGACTACGAAACCTACGAGCCGCTTCAGGAAGCCGTGGAGAAAAAGCTGCTCCATCAGATGAAGGACACGCTTTCCCTGGTGGTGTCCAAGGAGAAGCCCAAAGGCGAGGAGGAGCGTGCCCGGGCTCAGGATCTGTACGACACGCTCATCAAGGAGCGGGGATTCTGCGAGGTGTGCGCCAGGGAGTTCATCGAGGATGCGGCACGCTTTCTCTCCCAGTAGAGCGCACCTGTTCCGGATAGCGGAGGAACCACTATGCCCATTCATGAGCGCAAGCATGAGACCAAGCAGGGTCCCCTGGACGCCGCCCGGCACAGGACCAAGCAGCGTGAGGCGATCAAGCGGGGCATGCGCGACATAGTCGCCGACGAGTCCATCATCACCCGCCGCAAGGACGAGAAGGTCAAGGTGCCCATTCGGGGCATCAAGAGCTACAGGTTCAGGCACGGCTCTCCGGAAGGCAGAAATGCCGGTGTAGGGCAGGGCAAGGGCAAGCCCGGAGACGTCATCGGCAAAAAGCCGGGCCGGGGCAAGCCGGGTCAGGCCGGGGACCAGCCCGGAGAAGACTATATCGAGAGCGAAATCGAGCTCACCGAGCTTATCCAGTACATGCTGGAAGACATGGGGCTGCCCAACCTGCAGCCCAAAGAGGTGGCCAAGCTGGTTACCCCCGAGGGCTGGACCTTCAAGAGGATCTCCAAAAGCGGCCTGCGGCCGAATATCGAAAAGAAGCGCACTCTGCAGGAGGGGATGAAAAGGCTGGTGCACTTCATCGAGGAGCTCAAGCGGGAGACCGGGCGCTCCGAGGAGGAGTGCGAGACCGCCCTGGAGCTCGCGGAAGGTGATCTCAACGAGGCCCTGCAGCTCCTGCAGGATCCGGACTTCGCGCCGCAGGTGCACCGAGAGGCTTCAGCCGTAATTACCCAGGACGACTTGCGCTACCGAACCATGGAGGAAGAGGAGGAGTACCATTCCAATGCCGTGGTCCTGGCCATGATGGATGTTTCCGCCTCCATGGGCCTGGAGAAGAAGTACGTGGCCCGCTCCTTCTTCTTCTGGCTGGTGGAGATCCTGCGGCATCTCTACGACAACGTGGAGATCCGGTTCATCACCCATACCACGGAAGCCAAGCTGGTGGACGAGTACCACTTCTTTCATAAAGGCGAGAGCGGCGGCACCCTGTGCCATACTGCCTTCGACCTGGCCAGCGAGGTTGTATCCAGCCGCTATCCCACGAGCAGGTACAACGTCTACAGCTTCCTCTTTTCCGACGGGGACGACTGGAGCCCGGATCTGACCGTCAAGTCCATCCGCCGCCTCATGGATTTGGGGGTGAACATGGTCGGTTACGGGGAGATACTGGAGGGCAGCGTGCTCAGCAACCTCATGCGCCACGTGGAGGATGTCTTCGCTCTCAAGCCCATAACCTCGAGGCGGGATCACAACGTGGTCGTCTCCGAGAGCGCCATGTATCAGTTCCTGGCCGTTCTGTTCGATGACGAGAGACAGATTCTGCCGGCCATTAAGGAATTTCTCAGAAAGGAACGGTGGCAATGAGACAGGATTTGCAGCGCCTGGAAAAGATTGATGCCCGGATTCAGGAAATCCTGGACCAATGGGGACTGCAGGTCACCCCGGTGGATTTCGAGGTCGTCCCCGCGCAAAGGATGTTCGAGATCATGGCCTACGGCCTGCCGGTGAACTTCCGCCATTGGTCGCGGGGCCGGGATTACGAGCGGCTGCGGACCATCTATGAGCACTCCGGTGCGGGGTTGCCCTATGAGATGGTGCTCAACTCCTCTCCGCCGAAGGCCTTTCTCATGGAGACCAATCCCTTCCCGGTGCAGGTGCTCGTCCTGGCCCACGTGTACGCCCATGTGGACTTTTTCAACGCCAATCAGTTTTTTGAGAATACTGCCAAGGAGATGATCGTTCAGGCCTATGAAGCGGCCAAGCGATTCGATCGCTACGAACACCGCCACGGCTTGTCCCGGCTGGAGCCGCTGTGCGATGCCGGGCTGGCTCTGCAGTACAACATCGACCCCGAGGTGCACAAGCGAAAGGAGACGCGGGAGGAGCAGATCGAGCGGCTCTACGGGAAATCCGCCGAGCAGGAGCTCCCGGAGGACTCCTTTTCCAGGCTTTTTCCCAAAGAGAAGAGCCCGCCTCCGGACTTCCGGGAGCTGGCTCACAAGACCCCCCTGGAACCGGAACGGGACCTTCTGGGCTACCTTATCGAGAGCTCGCCCAAGCCGCTGGAGGACTGGGAGCAGGACGTCCTTTCGGTTATCCGGAGCCAGGGAATGTACTTCTACCCGCAAATGCGCACCAAGATCGCCAACGAAGGGTGGGCGGCCTACTGGCATGAACGGGTGCTGCGTCGATTGTTCGAGGAAAGGTACCTCAGTCCGGAGGAGCACGGCTACTTCGCGCAGTACCATTCTGCGGTGCTGGCCCCCAACAAGCTGCAGCTCAATCCCTATCACCTCGGCAAGCGGATCTTCGAGGATATAAAGGAGCGCTGGGATACCGGCAAGTTCGGCAAGGAGTGGCGGGAGTGCGAGGATACTTTCGAGCGCAGGAACTGGAACACCGGGCTGAATAAAGGTATGGACAAGATCTTCAGCATCCGCAGGGTGTACTCGGATCGGATGCTGCTGGAGCATTTTCTCACCGACGAGCTGGTCCACGATCTTGAGCTCTACATCTATCAGGAGAAGCCGGCTCGGGACGGAAGCAAGCATCTTGTTATCGTGGAGCAGAGGCCGGAAGTGATCCGCCAGCAGCTCAAAGAGCTCCACGCCGACGGCGGCCAGCCCCGGATCCTGGTCCAGGACGGAAACTACAAGAACCGGGGCGAGCTGTACCTCAAGCACGTGTTTGAACAGGCGCCGCTGGACCCGGAGTATATGCAGAAAACGATGGAGCATGTCCACTTTCTGTGGTCCCGGCGGGTCCATCTGGAAACCTGCGACAGCTCTCAGGACCAGAAGGGCAACATCTTCCTCCGCCGGGTGCTGCATCACTACAACGGAACCACGCATACCAAGACCGATCTGCAGACCGGCTCGACAAGCGCTTCCAAGTAGTCAGCGTGGTCTCCGGCCACGCTGACTTATTAGCAATTTATTAGAGAGAAATAAAATCATTATTTTCAATAAGTTAGTTGAAAGTTGCTGCAGCCGGGGTGATCAGTGAAGAAACTGCCGGCACTCAGTTTGCCAAGTCTCAGCACAAGCTTGATCAATAGCAACTGCTCAGTTGTAAAGTCTCAGATGGAAGAGGGTTGCATTCAAACTGAGTGCCGGGTTGTTATTTTGCATGATGGTTCATGCGAGCGCGGCCAGGCTTGCGGAATTGACATTTGAGCCGGCAGTGTTTATTGCCTTTTCTCTTATGCAACAAACAGCAAATGCCAAGCAGATAACCAGAGAGGTCCAGAAGAGGCGGACCTTCGGCATCATCAGCCATCCGGATGCGGGAAAGACCACGCTCACGGAAAAGCTCCTCCTCTTCGGCGGAGCCATACACAATGCCGGCTCTATCAAGGCCAGAAAGAACTCTCGCCATGCCAAGTCGGACTGGATGCGGGTGGAGCAGGAGCGCGGCATTTCCGTGACCTCTTCGGTGATGAAGTTCGAGTATCAGGGCTGCGAGATCAATCTTCTGGACACGCCGGGCCACCAGGACTTCTCCGAGGACACCTACCGGGTGCTGACCGCAGTGGATTCCGCCCTGATGGTTATCGACAGCGTCAAAGGCGTGGAGAGTCAGACCGAGAAGCTCATGCAGGTTTGCCGCATGCGCTCCACGCCGATCATGACCTTTATCAACAAACTGGACCGCGAGGGCATGGATCCCTTTGAGCTCCTGGACAACATCGAGCAAAAGCTTGGCATTCAGGCCGCTCCGCTGACCTGGCCCATCGGCATGGGCAAGGGGTTTCAGGGCATCTACGATCTTCTTAACGGCGAAATCCGCTTCTTCCATCCCTCTGAGAGCAAAGGGCGGCTGCCCCGGGAAAAGGCAGTGATCAACGATTTGTCCGATCCGAGGCTGGATGAGCTGGTGGGCGGTGCAGCTGCGGATGGCCTGCGCCAGGATGTGGAGCTGCTCCAAGGTGCGGGCTATCCCTTCGAGCTTCCGGCCTATCTGGACGGCCTGCAGACTCCGGTCTTTTTCGGCAGTGCGGTGAACAACTTCGGGGTCCGCGAGCTGCTGGACACCTTTGTGCGCTATGCTCCGCCTCCGCGCAAGCGTCCCGCCGAAACCAGGGAGGTCTCTCCCGAAGAGGAGGAGTTTTCCGGGGTGGTTTTCAAGAACCAGGCCAATATGGATCCGGAGCATAGGGACCGGATCGCCTTCCTGCGCATCTGCTCCGGCACCTTCAAGCAGGGGATGCGGGTGCGCAATCACCGCCTGCAAAAGAACCTGAACCTCTCCAACGCCATCATCTTCATGGCCCGGGATCGCGTGGGTACGGATACTGCCTGGCCCGGAGACATCATCGGGATCCACAATCACGGAACCCTGAAGATCGGGGATACCCTGAGCAGCAAGGAGCCCTTGAAATTTCTGGGCATACCCAACTTCGCCCCGGAGTTCTTCCGGCGCGTGGTGCTGAAGGACCCCTTTCGGGCCAAGCAGCTCGGCAAAGGGCTGTTCCAGCTTACAGAAGAAGGCGCGATTCAGGTCTTTCGGCCGGTGCACTCTCCGGATTACATTCTGGGAGCGGTGGGAGCGCTGCAGTTCGATATCACCGCAGCCAGGCTGGCCTCTGAGTACGGGGTCCAGGCCAGCTACGAGCCGGTGAGTGTTTACGCCGTGCGCTGGATCGCCTCAGAGGACAAGAAGAAGCTCAAGGAGCTTATGGGCAGATATCCGCAATGGGTGGTTGAGGACTTCGAAGGCCATCCCGCCCTGTTCTTCTCCTCCAGATACCGGCTGGAGAAGGCCGAGGAGGAGTGGCCCGAGATCAGCTTTCTGCAGGTACGGGAGCACAATTGAACCTGCAGTGCTCCTGCCGGCATCCAGCCCGATCCCGCCGTTTTATAGCTTCCCGATAATACGCTGCATTGATGGTTCATACCAGGCAGCCGGAGACTGCGCTGAGCAGGCAGGAACCGCGCTTATCCTTGCCACCTTTTCCGGGAGCGGGTAGGGTGTTCCGGGAACCAGGAGCAAGTGAGGGGATAGATGCAGCAGCAAATCGCATGGCTCACTTTTACCATGAGGTCTCCCAGGAGGAGCTCTATCAGCTCTGTACCGGGAACCTGCAGGATGTGGAGAGCCTTCTGGAGGCCTTGATAGGATGGATTCGGGACAATCCGAACACAATTGATCAGCGCATATAAACGAGGATTGCATGGCGGAATTGCTTAGAACGGCTCTTTATGACCGGCACCATAAGGCCGGGGCCAAGATGGTGGAGTTCGGCGGCTGGGAGATGCCGGTACAGTACAAGGACGGCATCATCGCCGAGCACCTGGCCTGCCGCAAGGGAGCCGGCCTGTTCGACGTCTCCCACATGGGCCGCTTCATCATCAGCGGCCCAAGCCCTCTGGCCTTTCTGCAGCACGGGCTGACCAACAATGCTGCGGCCCTCGAGGTGGGGGAGAGCCAGTACACCATGGTGCAGAACGAGACCGGCGGGGCCATTGACGACGCCTATCTGTACCGCTTTCGGGAAGAGGACTACCTCCTGGTGGTCAACGCAGCCAACCGCTTAAAGAACCTGGACCACTTCAACAGGCTCCTGTCCGGCTTTTCCGGGACCAAGCTGGAGGACCGGAGCATGGATCTGGCCATGATCAGCCTCCAGGGGCCGGAGTCCAAAACGATCCTTGAGGGGCTGCTGACCGGGGGAGGGCTGCCCGAGCCCATGCGCAACCGGCTTTCCACGGCCGAGGTGAACGGCGCCCCGGTCTGGATCGGCCGCACCGGATACACCGGAGAGCCGTTGAGCTTCGAGCTCTTTCTGGAGGGCTCGCAGGCAGGGGCCGTGTGGGACGCGCTGGTGCAAAGGGGCGCAACACCAATCGGGCTGGGAGCCAGGGACACCTTGCGCCTGGAAGCCGCCCTGCCGCTTTACGGCCACGAGCTGGGCACCGATCCGGAAGGCAGGGAGATTCCTCTCTTTGCCTGCCCCTTGGCCCGTTTTGCCGTGAGCTTCTCCCCGCTCAAAGGCGATTTTATCGGCAAAGAGGCCCTTTTGCGGCAGTACGAGGCCTATACCCGGATCGTGGACCGCGATTACTCCAGAATCGAGGCCCTGCCGCGGATCATTCAGCCCATCGCCGTCACCGGCAAGGGGATAGCCAGGGCCGGAGCCGTGGCTTACCGGGGCGGAAGGCAGGTCGGCTATGTCACCTCCGGAACCATGGTTCCTTACTGGAAGGTGGAAGGCACCGGAGTGGACTCCCGTCTTACGGACCAGGTCGGGCGCAGGGCCATCGGGCTGGCCCTGCTGGATGCGGATCTGGCTCAGGGAGATGAGGTGGCAATCGATATCCGGGGCAGGGAAACGCCGGCTGTAATAGTTCCCTACTTCCTTAGAAACGAAGCCCCGCCCTACACTTGGCCGGTGCTGCACAACGAGCTGATGCAGGAGCGAAGAGAGGTGTGCCCCCAGGGTTCCGGGCTGCTGAAAGTGCAGAACCTTGTGCACCGGGCCGTGGCCAACCACCGCTGGCGGCAGCGGGAGTGCATCAATCTCATCCCTTCCGAGCAGACCCCGTCCCCGCTGTGCCGGATGCTGTCCATTACCGACCCTTGCGGCCGATACGCCGAGCACAAGCAGGTCAAGGCCTTCAAGGAGGCGGATGTCTTCTACTACCAGGGCACCGACTTTATCGGCGAGGTGGAGCACCTCCTTTGCTGCGAGCTGAAAAGGTTTCTGGGCTGCAGCGAGGTGGAAACCCGGGTCATCTCGGGTCAGATGGCCAATATGGCCGTCTACTCCGCCTTAGTCGACTTTATCAACCGGGCCGACCGCAAGCAGGAGCAGCGGCGCATTCGGAAGGTGATGAACCATCACATTATCAAGGGCGGCCATCTGTCCGCGCAGCCCATGGGGGCCCTCCGGGACTACGTGCAGCGGGACCCGGTCTGGGAGAAGCCGGCCGTGGTCAACTTTCCGGTCCTCCAGGACAACCCCTACAAAATCGATCTGGAGGAGACAGCCCGGCTTCTCCGGGAGCACCGTCCCGAGCTGGTTATCCTGGGCAAAAGCATGGTGCTGCACAGGGAGCCGGTGGCCGAGATCCGTGAGATACTGAGCCGGATGGACATCCGGGACTGCGTGCTCATGTACGACATGGCCCACGTGCTGGGGCTTCTGGGACCCTCCTTCCAGGAGCCTTTCCGCGAGGGGGCAGATATCGTCACCGGTTCCACGCACAAGACCTTTTTCGGGACTCAGCGCGGGGTGATCGGGGCGAGCTTCACCCCGGAAGATGCCCGCTGGGAGCTCTGGGAGGCGATCGAGCGCAGAGCCTTTCCCGGCTCCACGAGCAACCACCACCTGGGCACACTGCTCGGGCTGCTGCTGGCTACCTATGAGATGAACGCCTTCAAGGATCAGTACCAGCCGGCGGTCATCGAGAACGCCAAGGCTTTCGCCCGGGCACTCTCCCAGGCCGGCCTGTCGGTAGCCGGGGATCCGGAGATCTCCTTCACCGAAACGCACCAGGTGGTTATCAATGTGGGTTACGGCCGGGCCCAGGAAACGGCTAGGCGTCTGGAAGAAAACAACATTGTCTGCAACTACCAGGCGACGCCCGAGGAGGAAGGCTTTTCAGCCTCCGGGGCCTTGCGCACCGGGGTGCAGGAGATGACCCGTTTCGGCATGGGCCCGGAGGATTTCGCTGAGCTGGCTGGTCTCATGGCCGAGGCGATCAACAAGGGCCGGAATGTGAGGCAGGAGGTGACCGCGCTCCGGCAGCGGTTTACCGAGCTGTGCTACTGCTTTTCCGGTCCGGAGGTGGACCAGATGGTGCAGCGGATTCAAAAGGAGCTGCTGTAGTGCCCTGGGAGCGCATGCTTTAGACCACCAAGCTCCGGGCGTTTTTCCCGGAGCCAGTGTTGAACCTCCATAAACGGATACTCGCCAAGCGCCCCGAACTGCGGAGATTTTGACGCCTTGAGCCGGGTGAACACCGGTGTGTGCACCCCGCAGAGGAGCTTGGTCGCGTTGCCCAGGGTGAGATGCTCTCCCAGGATTTCCTGGCAGGCCTGAAGCTGCTCGCTCCCGGCAACTTCGGATAAGGGGGGAAGGCTTCGGGTGGTTTCCAGAGCTGCTCTGCCTTCGCGGCAGGCGGAACATTGCCCGCAGGAGTCCTTGTCCACCCGCTCGCCGAAGTAGCGGGCCAGATTGAGGCTCAGGCAGGGCCCGCTCTGGAAAAAGCGGAGCATGAGATGAATGCGGTTGATCTCGTGGTCCTGCTTGTTCCTGAAGAGTTGAAACAGCTTGTCTGTCAGCGCCTGCAGGTCGAAGTCCCTGTGCTTGATGCGGAAAACATCCACGCTGTGCTGGGTTTTAAGCTGCAGCCAGCCCTTTTCCTGGAAATACTCCAGAGCGACTACGACGCGCTGTCTGGGTGAGCCGGACTCCGCAACCACGGCCGGGATATCCACGTGGGTCCAGGTGCGCTTGGCCTGGCTGTGCTTGAAAATGCTGCGCACGAAATCCCGCCTCTCGCCTTGAAAGCATTGCTCTATCTCCTTGGGATCCCGTATCGGCTTGAAGGAGTACTCTGCAAAGTAGGCAGCTTGGGGCTCAAGTATGCCGCTCAGCTCAAGGTACACGAGCAGGGTCTTCAAAGGCAAAGGCCTGATGTTCAGATCATGGGAGAGGGTGTGCAGCTTGACTTCCCACTTTGCTCCTTCATTGGCGGCGATCCTTTCCAGCAGGCCGGCTATGCTTGCCTTGTCCGGCATATCTCCGTAGACGAAGTTCTCCAGGATGTTCAGGGTGTCCTTGTTGGCCAGGACCTCGCAGAGAGCCATATCTCCGTCACGTCCGGCCCGTCCGATCTCCTGGCTGTAATTTTCCAGGGATTTGGGGAGATCGTAGTGAATGATCCGGCGAATGTCCCTTTTGTCGATGCCCATGCCGAAGGCGATGGTCGCCACAACGCAGGGCAGGCGGCCGAGCATGAACTCGTTCTGGATATGCTCCCGCTGCTCGCCTTTCATTCCGGCATGGTAGGCCTGGGCCCGGATCCCCCTGGTCTGGAGGCCTTCGGCCACCTGCTCGGCCGTCTTTTGCAGGATGACGTAGACGATGCTCGGGGCCTCCGGGTCCTGGAGCAAGCGGTCCGCCAGCGCGTTATGCTTTTGAGCCTCCGGTGTGGGAGTGACCTGCAGCTTCAGATTCGGCCGGTGGAAGCCGGTGACTACGATATCCTCAGCCTGGATGCCGAACTTGTCGCCCATGTCCTGCATGACCTTGGGCGTTGCGGTAGCGGTGAGCAACAGGACCTGCGGGATGCCGAACTCACCTCGGTATACCGGCAGCTTGAGATAGTCCGGCCGGAAGTTGTGCCCCCACTCGGAAATGCAATGCGCCTCATCCACCACCATGAGGGACAGGCTCATGCTGTGCAGGTGGTGGCGGAAGCCTTCGTTCTTGAACCGTTCCACGGAAATCATGAGCACGCGAAGCTCTCCTTTCTTGGCCCGGTCCAGGACCTGGAGATACTCCTCGCGGCTAAGCGAGGAGTCCAGCCGCTCTGCCGGAATATTCTTGCTCTGCAGAAAATCGACCTGGTCTTTCATCAGGCTGAGCAATGGCGAGACCACCAGGGTCATCTTGGGCAGCAGAACAGCGGGCAGCTGGTAGCACAGCGATTTGCCGGCCCCGGTGGGAAAGACCGCCAGAGAGGACTTGCCCTGCATGATCTTTTCAACCACCTGCTTCTGGCCGGTCTTGAATTCAGCGAATCCGAAATGGGCTAAGAGGGCTTCTTGGAGCATGGTGTTTTCCTGTAGGATTGCAAGAAACCTTTCATCTTTGTTCTTGTATCAATCCAGTACGTTTCTTGTTCCGGCAAGACTGGCGATATACTTGCCACGATTGTATCTTTTATTGTACCTGAAAATGGCGTCTACCAGTCCCATGTGCAATTGGCCGAATTGCTCAGCATAGAGTCTGCTCAGCCAGCGAAAATACTTTTCCATGCTTTTCATGCTCTGGGGGAAACAGATCTGAATAAGCTCGTCTATGTACCGATCTGCAGACTCGTCAAAAAAATGCTTCAGCTGCGGTTCGGGTCCCCCCAGGATTGGCTGATATTGTTGGCAGAATACGTAAGCTCCGGGGAGTGAACGTAGAAAGCGAAAGCGCTCCAAGTCTTGGACCAGTGTCGTATTAAAGCCATACATGAATATGAATTCTACATTGTCTTTGGATCTGAAATCAAAGAGATTGTACTTTTCTCTCAATGTTTCCAAATCTTGGGTATCGTTCAAGCTAAAATGATAGACATTCCGGTTGAACTTTACGTTGGAGCATGGAATGGATCGAAGCAGCTTGGCCTTTTCCCGGTCCACCAGCTTCAAGTCCAGGGTTTGATTAAAGTTGATCCGGAGATTCTTTGCGGCCATTTCTTCCAAGAGCTCTTTGCTTCTGGGATGAGCCAAGAGATTATCATCAAGCAGTATAAGCTTTTCTTTCCCGCCCATGGTCAAGGAGTCCAGATCGCTTACTTGGCGCGGCTTGCCTTCTTTAGCCGGCACTATACAGAATGGGCACTTAAAGGGGCAGCCCCGCGTCAGAAAGCCAAGGGCCCGATCTCCCAATTCAGGATAGATCCCGAAATCCGGGTCTGTTTCTTCGACTTCTCTTGCTAAACGCTTCTCGATATCTATGCCGGATCCCCCGCAATGCAGCGAGTCTCCGTAATAGGCCTGCATCTTCTGCAAGCGTTTTCTGGAAGCTGGAAGGTTGAATATGCAGCTGGCGAATACCGCTTCCGCCTTTGGTTCATAAGCTTCCTTCTTGGCCAATCGAATATGATAGCCTTGTTGCTTGTAATAGGCGGACAGCTTCATCAAAGCCAAGTTGGGCAGCCTGTTGTCCATGTCAACCAGCAGGATGGATTTGGCTGGCAACCTGGGCCGCTTTGGGGAAGAGGCATTATGAGAGGTGCGTTTAAATGTATTGGAAAACTGCGGAAGGATTTTGGAAAGGAGCTGCTCGGGCAAGAGCCCCTTGTTCTCAGGATGGCAGGTGACGAACATCTGCATGGCTGGGAAGAGATCATCGAGCAAGCTGATCCATGATGAGAAATATTCGGAGGGACAAAACAGATCCGGTCTATCCAGTATTATTATCCCTGGGAACTTCAGAGGGTTAGGATGGCTGGGCAAGGCATCGTAGAGGTGGCGGGCTCTATCGAGAACAGGGAGGAGCAACCGCTGCTGCCAGGGGTAAAGCTGAGCCCATTGCCAGGAAAAATCTGCTCCTTTGCTCATCCATTCCGAGCTATCGATAGGCAAATGCTCTTGAACATAATGCTGCAGGGTTTGCAGTATCTGGGTGGGCATAAAGCGCCTATGCCGGGCTGACAGATAGTTGAGCCGGTTGAGGAAGGCTATGGGATCTGTGATTCTTGCTTTGTCGCTGAATAGACAATGGATACGTTTCAGCTGGTAAAAGGGATCGCTGAAGTCGAAATCGTCGCTTCCCTCGTGGGGCAGGAGCTTCGCTCCATAAGCACATACAGGATGCTTGGCAGGAGTGCTCCACTTGGAGAGGAAGGAATAGCTCACTTCGTGGGATAGGAGCCGATTGTTCTTTTGGGGCAGTCTTTTGCCTTTACCCTCGGGCGTGATCTGAAGCCCGCTTTGCTTCGGCTGACTCTCTGAGATCCTACCTTGGGCCTGGGACACATGCTCTGACCAGACCATCTCGAGCTGTAAGGGCTGAGTCCTGTGATGCAATAACTGAGTGAGGTCACAGGGAAGACGGTCCAAATATTCTGTGCAGCCGCTGCAGGCCAGAGCAAGGAGCTGGAGGAGCTCCAGCTCCTTTTCCGGCTGCGAAGAAGGGAAAACATTCCACTTTTGGAGACCGCCCTGCCGTAAGCCCAGGGTCAAGCCCCCTCTTCCATTCAAGCCTGCATTGCAAAATCCTAGCTCAAACAGGTACATGACAATATAATCCCGGAAATCATTCAGCCACGGTCCAGGGTTTTCAGCTCCCACCAGTGTTTTGGCATATCTCGAACGTCGCAATAAATAACCCTCCCCTGGCCCCTCCCTCCCGCCTGGAAGACAGGCGGCAAGGAGGGGGGCCGGAGAAGGATTTTCCTCCTCCCTCCCGCCTGGAAGACAGGCGGCAAGGAGGGGGGCCGAGAAGGACCTTTCCTGATATGCAACGATTTGACAGGTCACTAGCTTGCTGTCAGCACAGCCACCGGCTGCGCTGACAGCAAGCTATGTTTAGAGCTGTGGAGCTGTCAACAAAAAGCCAAGCAAGGAACGCAAGCGAAGGCTTGCGGAGTGTTTGCCGGTCTTGATAAAAAAGAGACGGTAGCCGGATGTTTTGAGTGTTGCAATGGCTGCCGGCATCACCGGATTGCTGCCAATCTCAAGCCTCTTCCCGGGAGGAAGCCATGGATAGAGCCCGCAGGGCGGAGGATTTGCTGCGCCAGGCGAAAACAACCGTGAACTGAGCTCTCAAGCACCATCTGAAGAAGGGATAAAAAGAAAGCGCCGAAGACGGTGCGATCCGCCTCCGGCGCTCTCTTGTACGGACTATCTTTAAGTCAAGCTGTTTCAGCAGGCTAGAACCTGCTCTGATTCCAACCTTGCATTGGCCTCGTGAGCCCAGAGGAAGTGGGAACTGGGGAGCTCTACAAAGAGCTTGTTCCCCCACAAGGAGAATCTGGTGATAATGCAGCTCGTTTCCTTGACCCAGAAGCTTTCCACCGAGGTCAGCATCTGCGCCTTAACCTCTTCAAAGCTAGCCCCGAAACATTTTTGCATCTCTTGTATCATGAGATCCATGGTAACCGAGAACTGATGCAAGGGGATGAAGTCGTGCTCCATCACCACCTGTTCACCATTTTCTATCAAATCCTCATACTTTTCAGCCAGCAACTGATTGAGCTCCGTAAAATCATGAGACATAAATACCTCCATAAATAAAAGGGTATAACAGCTGGCCGGGTTGTCAAATACGCACCGCCGCAAAGCCGAGCATTAGCTGTTGAACTCGGTCTGGGCACATCTATGCGAGGAGGCTACAGTGGGTCAAATAGTATTTAAAAGGAGTGAGCCATGAGCGGTGAAAATACCCCAAAATGCGCGTCCTGCCCCGTTTCGCCGGCCAAGCGGGTCTGTCGGCAGGTTGAAGGCAAGGCACCGGAAAACTGCCCCACGATGAGCCATGAGGAGCTGAAGCAGCGCGCTTTGCAGGCCTTGAAGTCTCCGCAGGTATTCGAGTTCGCCCGTCAGGCCTCGCTTCAGGAAGCGGCCGGATATGCCGACCGCGACAAGGGCTACGCCGGATTGCATCCGGCCAAGCCGAGAATTCAGGAAACAGTGGAGTTCGCCGGCCGGATGGGCTATCGGAGGTTGGGCCTAGTTTTCTGTGCTGGTCTCGTCAAAGAGGCGGGTGTGGTGCAGGAGATCCTGGAGTTGAATGGCTTCGAGGTGGTGTCCGCCGTCTGCAAGGTGGGGCGGGTGCCCAAATCCGAGCTCGGCCTCGAGCAAAGCGAGCACATCGATGTTTTCGCCAGGGAGGAAGCAATGTGCAACCCCATTCTTCAGGCCTTCCTGCTCAATCACTATCAAACCGAGCTCAATATCCTCATGGGGCTCTGCGTGGGACACGACTCGCTGTTCCTGCATCATAGCCAAGCGCTGTGCACTGTGCTTGCCGTTAAGGATCGGCTTCTGGGACACGCCCCGCTGGCTGCGGTATATACCTATGACAGCTACTACCGCTACTTCAAGCAGCCGCTCGATTGAGACGGGCCGGCATTTGGCGAGGCAGAATCCAAGAACCTGGACAGAGCCGGGTTGGTGATGAGGGCTTATTGACTTGAGAGCTCAAGGTTCCCAGTTTACAGTTAAGGCAAAGAAAATAAATTGGCAATAAGTCAGCGCATCCGGAGGCTGCGCTGACTTCCTGCTGCAGAATCCGGAAAAACGCTGAGTATCTATGCCATTGAAGTACCCTTTGCGAATATTCGGCGAGATTACGGGATTGGATCCAGACAAGCCGGCGGAGCTCGAAGAAAGCGATCTCTCCCCATTTGAGCAGTCTCGCGGCCGTCTCGACGTGGAGTACGAAGGGCCTCATCTGGATATCGAGCCGGTGCTCGACCGGATCGTGTCCGTCCTGGGCGAGGGAGGCAAGGGCTGGGTGGACTGTCTGGACCGGGACGACTGGGTGATCCTGCGCTACGAGCTCCAGCCGGGCTCCTGGAGCTGCAATCGAATCAACCCGGATCATGTGCTCGAACGGTACCACCAGGAGTAAGTCAGCGTGGCCAGAGGCCACGCTGACTTGCTGGGCTTGATGAAGAAGAACCCAACTCCTTCCATCGATGCACATCGTGCCTGCCGGCTGCCTGCCTTTCCATAGGGGCAGCCGGCTTGGGAAGAAACCGGTTCAGGCGGCTCATGAGCCGACCGTGTTGCAGATGATTCGCTGCGTGTGCGTGACAAGCCGCGGCGCAGCGAAGGCTAGGCCGGATTGTTGATGGCCTTCCTCTGCAGGCGCTGATCCTGGGCTCGCTCAATGGCTTGGACCAGTCCGAAGTCCTTGGGCTCGACAAAGGTGGAGGCTTCGCCGGATCGTGTCGCCCTTCCGGTCCGCCCTATGCGGTGAGTGTAGGCCTCAGCC
The DNA here is from genome assembly GCA_964595165.1 of uncultured Desulfohalobiaceae bacterium. Classification (GTDB taxonomy): domain Bacteria; phylum Desulfobacterota; class Desulfovibrionia; order Desulfovibrionales; family Desulfothermaceae; genus CAZQPF01. The sequence continues at coordinate 46,828 of CAZQPF010000005.1, read as the reverse complement.
GTATCCGGCATGTCGTAGTTGATAACGTGGGCGATACGGGCCACATCGATTCCGCGGGAAGCAACATCTGTGGCCACCAGGATGTTGAAGTGGCCGTTCTTAAAGCCTTGCAGCACGCGGCGGCGGTTGTTCTGGGACATGTTCCCCTGCAGGTCTCTGGCCTGCATGCCGGCAGAGCAGAGCCTTTTGGCCAGCTTGGTGGCCATGTGCTTGGTCCTGGTAAAGACCAGGGTAGCCTCGTTCTTTTTCTGCTGCAGTAGGTGGAGCAGCATTTCCGGCTTGGGCATTCGCTTCACCGGGTAGAGGCTTTGAGTGATGCCCTGAAGCGGCTGCTCATGATCGACCTGCACCCATAAGGGGTTGTTGAGGATGTCTTCGGCTAGGCGCCTGATATCTCCGGGCATAGTTGCCGAGAAAAGCATATTCTGGCGCTCTTCCGGCAGCCGTTGGAGGATCTTTCTGATATCCGGCATAAAGCCCATATCCAGCATGCGGTCCCCTTCATCGAGGACTAAGACCTCCACAGCGGACAGGTTCACGGCCCGATCGTTCATAAGGTCCAGCAGCCTTCCGGGGCAGGCGACGATAATGTCCGCACCGGAGCGGATCTTCTGTATTTGCCCTGCTTTGCTGACTCCGCCGTATACAGAGACTGCGCGCAGCCCGGTCTTTCGGCCCAGCGCCTGGAAAAACTCCAGGGTCTGCTCGGCGAGCTCCCGCGTCGGCGAGAGGACCAGGCTTCGCACCCTGCCTTTTTTGCCTTGCAGGAGGCGCTCCAGTATGGGCAGGACAAAGACGGCTGTCTTGCCGGTGCCGGTCTGGGCCAGTCCCAGGAGGTCACGGCCTTCAAGCGCCGGTGGTATGGCCTTCTCCTGGACGGCAGTGGGATTGGTATAGCCGCAGGCTTGAATGCCGGCTTGAACTTTGGAATGAAACGGAAAATTGGCAAACTGCATAATCTATCCTTTGGATGAAGCTGTTGTGGGTAAACCGCGGCGCTTACAGGGCGTATGTGCAGACGCTGCTGCACGGCACCGCCAGGCGGCGGTCGGGGCATCCTTTGCTTACCCCTGCACAAGGGGTGCAGGAGAATGCTCTACAGCAAGTGATCAGTTGGAGTTCATGCGGTGAGTCGACGCGTTGCGGCGGGGCGCGATGAAGAATGTCTGGCACTTGGCGTTGAGTCAAAGAGGTACAGTATAGGAACTTTCTCGGATTGGCAACATGATTTTCAGCCCATGATTCAAAATTGAGAGTTCAGTTCACGGTTCACAGCTTAGATCAAAACTTTTGACTGTCCAGGTCACAACAGGGTAAGGAAATGGACACGCTGCAACCACCCCTTTATCCCCTCCTTGCGAAGGAGGGGAGCCATAGATGCCTGATATCTATAAGTTCTGCATAGTGATGTTTGAACCGAAGTTCAAGTGGAGCAATTCAGGCATTGTATCCGGGGCTTATCCAGCTCCCCTCCTTTTCAAGGAGGGGCAGGGGCGGTTGGATTATGGCTCTTCATCCTTCCCGGATTGACAGTCCGGAGCGCCGCATTATTTCATACCATAAGAGTTGGGTTTTATGGCCCGGAACCAGACCGGATTTTTCGGGCGGCAGGAAAAGGTTGACAGACAAGCTGGACTGAAATGGGATACTCGCAAGCAGGAAGAAACATGGATCAAACATCAACCCCAAGCCAAACCGAAAGCCAAGGCCGGCAAGACTGCTGCAGCAGGCAATCCTTCCAGCCTCTCGAGGTGCAGCCCAGCTGCTGTCCGGAAGGGGAGCAGACTGCAGGCGGCGTGGCGGATTACACCTTCTTCCCTTTGGATAGCGGCCTGGACGACGCCCGGGATGTGGAGGTCTGCTGCGGCAGCCCTCCCGGGCCGGCCTCCGGCTCCTGGGAAAGACCCGGCTACAGGCTGCAGCCTTTTGTGACCGGCTTTCTGACCACTCCTGCGGGAGAGGCGCCCCAGGCGGCGACCCAGCTGAGCCGAAAGGACCGGCTGCTGGCCTTGCTCATTCGTCTGGGCTACAAAGGCCGAAGCGCAATCACCCTGACTCCCGGGCTCTACTGCGTCGGCCGACCGAATGAGCATTCTCCGGTTCTGGTCACGGCCAACTACAGATTGAGCTTCGATGCCTTGCGCCGGGAGCTTGCCGGGATCGATGCCTGGGTGCTGGTGATAGACACCCGGGGAATCAATGTCTGGTGCGCTGCCGGAAAAGAGCTCTTCTCCAGCCGGGAGATCGTCCGCATGGTTCGCCGCACCGGGCTGAGCCGGGTCGTGGAACACAGGGAGCTTATCGCTCCCCAGCTCGGGGCCACTGGAGTGGCCGCACAGAGAGTGAAAAAGGAGTGCGGCTTTTCCGTAGTCTGGGGCCCGATACAGGCCCGGGACATTCCCCGCTTTCTGAGAAACGGCGGTGCGGCAGATCCTTCCATGCGCCAGGTGAGCTTTCCACTTACGGAACGGGCCAAGCTCATACCTGTCGAGTTTACCAACTACGCCAAGTCCGGCATGATCGCCCTGGCGGTCTGGTTTCTGATCTCCGGTCTCGGCCCTGGGATGTTCTCGCTTTCCGCCATGGGTTCGCGCGGCTTGCTTGGCCTGTGGATTCTTCTGGCCGCTGCCCTTGCCGGTCTGGTGGCCCTGCCCTTGCTGCTTCCCTGGCTTCCCGGAAGGGCCTTTGCCGGCAAGGCCGCAATTGCCGGATTGGCGGCCGGGCTGGCCGTGCTCGCACTCCAGGGCGGCAGCATGAACGCTTTGGAGGGGTATGCCGCGCTTATTCTGTCCGTTTCCGTGAGCTCTTTTCTAGGGATGCACTTTACCGGTTCCACGCCCTACACCTCTCCATCGGGCGTGGAGAAAGAGATGAAATGGGCCCTGCCCCTGCAGGGCGGAGGAGCGATTCTGGCCTGCGCCCTCTGGATCGGCGCGGCCTTTGTCTAAACGGAGGAAACCATGCAGGACTTTCGCTATCTGCCGCAGGTCAGCACCTTGCGGCTGGACCGGGACCTGTGCATCGGCTGCGGCCAGTGCACGGTTGTCTGTCCCCACGCCGTCTTTGAGCTCAATAACGGCAAGGCACATCTTGCCGACAAGGACGGGTGCATGGAGTGCGGGGCCTGCGCCCACAACTGCCCGGTAGGCGCCTTGCAGCTCACTCCCGGAGTCGGCTGCGCCTCCTACATCATCAAGAAATGGCTCAGGGGCAGGGATACCCAGTCCAGCTGCAGCCCCTCCTGCTGCTGAAAAATACCAATAAGTCAGATTTGCTTGCGGCAAATCTGACTTTTCCCGCCAAGCAGCCATAGCCGCTATCCTCCCCCGACCCTTCTTTATAGACTCGTATGAATCCTCTTTCAAATGGCCGTATTTGTCTGTATGATTTAGATGTTACTTGTGAGTACTATATGAAACAGCCAGCTCTGCGGTTGGATTTATGATCACCAGACCTGCTCGAATCATGGGCCTTGCACTCTTTTTTGGCCTCCTTATTTGGGCTGCGGATGCACTCTTGGATTACCTTTTCTTTTATGAAGGGTCCTTTTGGGGGCTGCTTTACGATGAGGTTCCCTCCCATGAGATCTATATCCGGATGCTCATTCTGGCCTGCTTTATCGCTTTCGGAGGCATTGCCTCCTCAATGCTGCTGCGGCTGCATAAGTCGGAGAGAGCACTGCGCAACAAGGAAACCGATCTGCGTACCACGCTGCGTTCCATTGGGGACGGAGTGATCTCCACCGACAGGCAAGGGCGCATTCAGCACATGAATGCAGTAGCGGAGGGGCTTACCGGCTGGACCCAGGAGGAGGCCCGCGACAATCCTCTTGCGCAAGCCTTTCGGATTGTCAATGCCCAGACGCGCCAGGGCGTGGACAACCCGGTCCAAAAGGTGCTGGAGACCGGAATGATTCAGGGGCTGGCCAATCATACAGTGCTTATCTCCAAGAATGGTCCGGAATACCATATCGCGGACTCCGCCTCTCCCATTCATGATGATGCGGGGGAAATCACCGGGGTGGTGCTCGTTTTCCGCAACGTGACCCAGGAGTACACAGCCAGGCTGCTGACCGAGAAACGACTGGAGCTGGTAGACTACTCCGCCGCTCATTCACTGCACGAGCTTCTGACCAAGGTCCTGGACGAGGCGGAGAACCTGACCAACAGCCGCATCGGGTTTTACCATTTCCTGGAGCCCGACGAGCAAACCATAGCTCTGCAGCAATGGTCAACCTTGACCAAGAACGGGTTCTGCCAAGCCAGTAGCAAGGGGCTACACTATCCGGTTGCCCAGGCTGGAGTCTGGGTGGACTGCGTGCGTGAGAGAAGGCCGGTGGTTCACAACGACTACCAGACCTTGACCCATAAGAGGGGCCTGCCTGAGGGGCATGCCACGGTAATCCGCGAGCTGGTAGTTCCAGTGAAGCGGGAAGACAGGATCGCGGCCATCCTGGGCGTGGGCAACAAACCCAGCCCTTATACCGAGCGGGATGTGGAGGTTTTGTCCTTTCTGGCCGACGTCACCTGGGGGATTGTCCAGCGCAAGCAGGCCGAGGAGAGGAGCAGGCATCTCAACCGGGCGCTTCGGGCCATCCGCAACGTGAACCAGCTGATCACCGTGGAGAAGGACCGAAGCAGACTGATCCAGGGGGCCTGCAGCAGCCTGGTAGAGACTCAGGGATACCACAATGCCTGGATTGCCCTTTTTCATGAATCCGGGGCCCTTGAGGCCACGGCCGAGGCCGGGTTGGGGGAGCAGTTTCCCTCCCTGGTGGATAAGCTGCAGCGGGGGGAGTATGTGCTTTGCGCCCAAAAGGCGCTGGAGCAATCGGAAGTGGTGGTTACGGATTCAACTTCCTCCTGTCAGGGCTGCCCCCTGGGAATGAGCTCCTCCGATCGGGCGGGCATGTCTGTTGCTTTGCAACACGCGGGCAAGACCTACGGCTTGCTCACGGCATCCATTCCCGCTCTTTTCGCCGCTGATCCGGAAGAGCGGCAGCTGTTTCGCGAGGTGGCCGATGATCTGGCCTTTGCCTTGCACGATATCGAGCTGGAGGAGCTGCGCCAGCGCTCCGAGTCGGAGCGGGAGATTACGCTCCGGCTGCTCCAGCAGCTGAACCGCTCCAACTCGCTTCACGAGTTCATGTCCGAGGTCACGTTTCTGATGCGCCAGTGGTCCGGCTGCTCCTGCGTGGGCATCCGGCTGAGAGACGGGGAGGACTATCCTTATTTCGAGTCCCGGGGCTTTGCGGAGGACTTTCTGCGCTCCGAGAACAGCCTCTGCAAGCTGGACGACCAGGGCGAGATTGTTCGCGACAGTCTGGGCGATCCCGTGCTGGAATGCATGTGCGGCAACGTGATCCAGGGGCGCTTCGACCCGAAGCAGCCCTTTTTTACCGAGCAGGGGAGCTTCTGGACCAACAGCACCAGCCGGCTTCTAGCCTCCTACAGCCAGGAGCATCGGCAGTGCCGGACGCGGGATCGCTGCCAGGGCGAAGGCTACGAGTCCGTGGCCCTCATCCCCTTGCGTCACGGGGAGGAGACATTGGGGCTCCTGCAGCTGAACGATTCCCGGCCCAATCGCTTCGATGCCGCCAGCATCTCGCTTTTTGAACGTCTCGCGGCCAACCTGGCCCTCGGCCTGGTGCAGCGCAGGTCGGCGGAAGCCCTCCAGGAGAGCGAATCCCGCTATCGGGCCTTGGTGGAGTCCTCCCAGGAACACATCTTCATGATCAGCTTGGACGGCGTCTATCTGACGAGCAACCACCGCGTGGGACAGTTCGGCCTTCAAAGCGGCGAGTCCCTGGTTGGCCGCCATGTAGGCGAGGTCTATCCCTCCCAGGTGGCGGAGGACTATCTGCGGCAGCTCGATAAGGTTGTGAGCTCAGGGGAGCCGATCGATTTCGAACATTCCATGATCGAGCCCGACGGGGTGCACTACCATTTGGATACCCTGTATCCCATCTACCGCGGGGGAAGCATCTGGGCCGTAGGCGGTGTCTGCCGGGATATCACCGAGCGTAAGCAGGCCGAGGAGGCCTTGCTGACAGCCAAAAATCAAGCCGAATCCGCCAGTAAGGCCAAATCGGAGTTTCTGGCCAACATGAGCCACGAGATAAGAACGCCTCTGAACGGCATCATGGGCATGCTGCAAATCCTGCAATCCATGGACTTGAGTCAGGAGCAACTGCAATACGTGGAGATGGCCACCGCATCCTCAAGGCGCTTGACGAGGCTTTTGAGCGATATCCTCGATCTTTCCAAAATCGAAGCGAGCAAGATGGAGGTCCGGGAGGAAGAGTTTCAATTGGCCGAGATCGTCCGCTCCCTGGAGGACATCTTTGCCCAGGCAGTCCGGGAGCAGGGAAACACCCTGATCATCCGCATCGATCCGGATATCCCGGAACGGCTGATCGGTGACAGCACCCGGTTGACCCAGATCCTGTTCAATCTGGTGGGCAACGCAAACAAGTACACCGATCAGGGAAGGACGGAGGTCCGGGTCTGCCTCTTGCCGAGCCAGAAGAATCTGGATTGTCGCCTGCTGGTTGTCGTGGAGGATACCGGCAAGGGAATTCCGGAGGATAAGCTGGACGCGGTCTTTGAGTCCTTTACTCAGGCCAACGATTCCGCCTCCCCCTATGCAAGGCAGCACGAAGGAGCCGGACTGGGCCTGCCCCTGGTCAAGCGGCTGGTCAATCTTCTGGGGGGCAATGCCTGCATCGACAGCCAAGCAGGGCAGGGAACCACGGTCTATGTGAGCTTGCCGTTTAGGCTTCCCGCTTCCCTGCAGCAGGGACAAGCCTTGCAGCCTGAGGCAGGGGCAGCTCAGGAAGACAGGCTTCGGGTTCTGGTTGTTGATGACGAGCCTACGACCCAGCTGCACATGAAGCGCCTGCTGGAGAAGCAGGGCATGAGCGTTGAGGTGGCGGAAAACGGCCAGCAGGCTTTGGAGGAGCTCAAGGTGAAGGAGTTCGACTCCATTCTCATGGATGTGCAGATGCCGGTCCTGGACGGCGTAGAGGCCACCCAGCGGATACGCAGCTCCAGAAGTGGCTACCGGAACATTCCCATTATCGCCCTGACCGCCTTTGCCATGAGCGGGGACAGGGAAAAGTTCCTGGGCCTGGGGATGGACGACTATATATCCAAACCGGTGGACAAGGATCAGCTCCTGGAGGTGCTCCAAAGGAATGTGTCTTTAAGGAGTGTGCAAGGATGAGACTGCGTACCTGCGTCACCCCGCACGGAACCTTTCGCTACGTCGTGCACAGGCCCTCCTACCGCGTGACCAATTTGAGGCCCAGGGATTATCCGCTTCCACTGGGAAGATTGCCGGACGGCACGCGGGTCGGAAACGAGGCCAACTTCCCCTCGGGCGATGTGAGCGTGGAGCAGGCTTCCACCGTGTATGAAATCCCCAATGCCTTTTCCTTCAGGGGAAGCACTTTTATAGATGCCTCCTGGGCCGATAAGCGGGCCCGGGAGCCCTCCATGATCCAAATCGTATCTCCCCGGGAGGTTTCCTTGACTGGCTCGCTGCAGCAGTGGGCCCACCAGGAGGATGTGGATCGCGATGCAGCCGCCAAGATTTTCCATTCCCTTCCGTCTCCGCTGCTCCTGGCCCTGGCCACTACCTCCACGGACCCGGAGGACCTGGTGCGGCTGGCCCGGATGGCCTGCGACTTCAAACGGCTGCCAGGTGGGAGGGGGCCGGCCGAGCTCGCCTACTTCCAGGATGAAGAGGGCCGGACGTTGCCCGTGATCCACGACCGGGATCTTTTCGAGGCCGTGGCCAACAACTCTGCTTTGCCTTACGAGTACCAGGAGGCCATGCTCCTGCGTCCGGGAGCCCAGGGCGGAAGCGAAGTGGTGGGCGATTACTGGGATCAGGCGGAGGAAACGCACGTCTTCGAGTATCTGCGGCGCAACAGCTACATTCCCTGGGGCCATTATGCGGCCAACATGGGCCACGATGCGGTGCGCTACCGCATTAAGGATCTGTCTGGGGCCGATATGGAAGGCTTGAGGCATCTGTACTATCAGAGGGTCTACGTCAGGCTGGCCTCAGAGCTGGGCCTGCATGTGCCCCGGACCACGCTGTCCAAGGAAGGGCTGGAGTCCATGCGCCAAGACATCCTGGCCGGGCTCAAGGAGCAGCAGACCCCGCCTGCCTTCACCGGCTCCCTGTGGGGCTGGAACTTCGGCTTCGACTTCGCTCCCACCCGGTACAAGCTGCATGGCTCCCACCAGCAGATCCACCAGCAGAACGCGATGATCCCGGGCCGGGTCCAGGTGGTGGACAACGGCAGGGAAGTTCAGGGAGAGATGGACGCCTTCAGCTGCGGGGACCTGGTGGCCGAGGTGTCCGAGAGCTACGAACAGGAGACCGGGCAGGACTTCTTCGAGGATCTCATCCGCTGCCTGCGCTCCAACCGCCGTACGGACGGACGCGAAGGCGAGCACAGCCTCATCGTCTATGAGGACGAGGAGGCGCTCCTCTTCGTTCCCAAGGCCCAGATGTCCCAGTGGGAGCTGCAGCTCATGCCTCGCAGGCCGGTGGGCAATATCCTGGAGGCGGATACCGCCTGCAGGGCCTCCCTGGACAAGGGGATCCTTCTGGCCCTGCGCATCCTGGAAGGGCTGGGCGCCAAAATGGTTACCTCCATCGAGCTTTCCAAGCGGCTCACCGAGCAAAAAAGCTCCCAGCGCCTGATCTACTCCTTTCTGCCCAAGCTCCCCTGGTCGCCGGGCTCGTTCAGCGAGGCCCAGAGCCGCTTCATCTGCTCCCACTACCCGGAGGATTTCGCTATCGCCTGCCGGTGTGAGCTGCGGGAGATCGAGGCTCAGCAGCGCGCTCGGGAGTGATTCCAAAGCAAAAACGCGCGCATTCATATTGGATAGTCTGCAAGACGAGTCCCTTACCGGCGTTGCTTTGGACTTACAGGACGTCGATTTTGTCGACACTGCAGGCATCGCTCTGCTTCGGGACCTTGAGCAGCGCTGTTCCAAGCGGGGCCTTAGGCTGACCTTCCACAATCTGCCTCCGCTGGCCGAGCGTTTCCTGGGGCAGGAACACCGGCTGGTGGTCTTCGCTGCCTCGGGCCTGGAAACCCCATATGAGCTTGCCGGCCAGGTGCAGTCCTTTTGCTTGCAGCACAATAACCGCGGTGGCCGAGCCATGCTCCAAGCGGAGGCGCTCTTCACCCGAATGGGCCAGGGAAGGGAGCTCCTTTTCCACGAGAACTACCTTTTCCGCAGCCGGCCTCTGGAGAGCACCAAGGCGAAACGGTTCGCAGAGGCCATGAATGAGCTTGCGGCCAGGCTTTCCAGCCGCCTGCGGCGGGATCTGTGCCAGTTGATCAAGCATTGAAGACCGCGATAAAATGAAGGAATCCGGTACCTTTGGGGCCGGATTCTTTAATAAACGGCCCGGGCTACTGATCCCCGCCGCTGAGTTGGAAGGAGCGATTGATGCTCACGGTGGGACACAGGCTGTTCAGGGCTACTTTGACCACATTGGAACCGAGAAGGGCCCTTTCCGCGGCTTGGTCCCTGGCATGGTGGGCCATGAGGATGAGATCCGCCTGCTTCAAGCGAGCGCATTTCAGAATCTCTAGCGCCGGGATTCCTTCCCAGACTTCAAGGCTGTAGTCCAGTGTTTCCTGAAAGGCTTCGGCGTAGGCCGATTCCAGGCTCCTTTTTGCATTCTGGAGATAAGCGGCAATCTCTTGTTGTGACGGGAGGCTCCAGGGCAGATAGTCTTCCAGATCCATCACATGCAGCAGGTGCAATTGAGCCTGGTAACGCTTGGCCAGCTGAAAGCCGTACAGGACCGCATGATCGGCTGCTGCCGAGAGATCCGTAGCCACCAGAACATTGGCAAAGCCCTGCTCCTCGTTCGGCTCTGGCTGAGCCACGATCATTACTGGACAGCGTGCTTTCTGACAGACCTTCTGCAGACAGCTTCCGGCCAAGTCTTTGGGGTGAGCCTTGGAGTTCAGTCCTTTTGTATGGGGACCCATAACTATAAGGTCCGCTTCCTGTTTGCGAGCCAAGCGGAGAATCTCGGTATGCACAACGCCGGGGTGGATATTGATTTCGTAGTTTACAAGCCTCTGTAGTTTTTGCTTATAATGCCCTTCAAAGTCCGTTTTTACTTTGTCGTACTCCACGAAGGGAACATGATAGTCAAGGGGCCCCAAACCTTTCACAGCCTCGTAGACAAAGATGAAGTGCAGATGGGCGGCAAAACGCCGAGCGAAGGCGATGGCCTTATCCACAGCCGGATCGCACAGAGACGAGGGAGTGACTGCCGCCACTATGTTTTTGAACATACCGTACACCGTTTTTCTGCTCTCTTGATAAACCTCCTTGCAAGGTTGATTCCAGTTCATAGGAAGCGAAAGCCAGGAGACCGCTGCAATCAGTAGTAGGCTTCACTTGTTCTGCAAGGGGATATCCCATTTTTTCATATACTTCCAAACAGCTGTTCTGCTTACCCCCATCCGTCTGGCCACTTCGGCCTTGTTCCAGTTGCAGTCCCGGAGGGCTTGCAGGAGCGATTCCTTGGTCCAGACGCCGTTACGGCCGACTGTTTCTGGTGGGGCCGGCTTACGGTTCGCTGTGTTGCTCTGCTCCGATTGCAGGGCCGTTCTCATCTCCAGAGGCAGGTCGTCTATGGCGATGGTATCCTGGGAGCAGAGCACAAAGGCGTGCTCAACGGCGTTCTCCAGCTCCCGGACATTTCCCGGCCAGAAGTAGTCCATGATCAGACGCATGGCCGAGGGGCCAATAGCCTGAATACCTTTGCCGGTTTTCTCGTTTTGCTTTTCGATGAAATGGTTGATGAGCAGTGGAATGTCCTCTTTGCGTTCCCGCAGCGGCGGCACGGAAATGGGGAAGACCTTCAGGCGGTAATAGAGGTCTTCCCGGAAGCTCCCTTCGCGCAGCTTTTGTTTAAGTGAGCAGTGCGTAGCCGCGATGATCCGCAGATTGAGCTTGCGCTTCTTGTTCTCCCCGACCCTCTCAATCTCTCTCTCCTGGAGGACGCGCAGCAGCTTGATCTGCATGTACTGGCTCAGCTCGCCCACCTCATCCAGAAAGATGGTGCCTCCGTCGGCCTCTTCGAATCGCCCCTTCCTGTCCCTCAAGGCACCGGTAAAGGCGCCCTTGACGTGTCCGAACAGCTCTGTTTCCAGGAGGTTTTCCGGGAGCGCGGAGCAGTTGACCGTTACATACGGCTGGTCGGCATGCGGGCTGTTATAGTGAATGGCGTTGGCGATGAGCTCCTTGCCGGTTCCGCTCTCCCCCTCGATCAGGACCGTGGCATTGCTTTCAGCCGCCGCCCGGACGGCTGCAAAAACCTCCAGCATCTTTTGGCTTTTGCCAATGAGGTTGTCCAGCTTGAAGTACTCCGCCAGCCGGTTCTCGGCTTCCTCGGCCTTGCGTCTGGCTTTTTCAAGCTCGGTCAGGTCGGTGATGGTCTCCACCACGCCGATGATCCGATCCTGCTCATCCTTGACCACGCGGGCCTGCTTGATGATGGGGACATCGAAGCCGTTCCGGTGGCGGAGAATGCACTCCTTGACCCCGCTCTCCTCGTGCTCAAGGATGCCGCATTCCTGCATGGAGGAGGGGCACCTCTTGCCAAAGCAGCTGTTGAAATCGATAAAGCGGCAGGTCTTCCCCTTGGCTTCTCCGGCGGAGTATCCGGAGATCCTTTCCATGGCCTTGTTCCAGGAGGTGATCTTTCCCTGAGTATCCATGGTGAAAACCCCCTCAGCCATGGAATCCATAATCTGGTTCAAAAAGAAGGGGTTCCATACCACCGGCAAGCTTTCCGACATATCCAGCACTCCTTGTTTGTAACGTTACCGTTACAATAGGTAACGTTACCTTTCCTGTCAACCCGCTTTCCGGTTCGCCAGCTTCCCAGGCCGAAAAGCTCCTGCAACGCTGCGTTTAGGATGAGCAAAACGGCTTGCGACCCAATATAAACTAGCTGAAAGCAATTATTTTCATTCAAGAAAATCAGAATATTATAAAGGAGTTTTCCTGGCTGCAGCAGGTATGGCCTTTGCAGAAAAAATAAATGGGTCGAATTTTGAAAATGCGAATAATCCAAGGCAACCCCTGCGGAGGAACATATGATTGTGGTGCAAAGAAAGCCGCTCCAAGAAATAGTCTCGGCCATTCAAGCCTTTAAGAAAGTGCTCACTGTGGGCTGCGGGACCTGTGCGGCAGTCTGTCTGGCCGGCGGGGCCAAGGAGGTCTCCACCTTGAACTGGGAGCTGTCTGCGGCCCTGAGCCTGGCAGGAGGAACCCTGGAGCTGGGAGCGGCCACTGTGCAGCGCCAATGCGATCAGGAGTTTCTGGCTGAGCTCGATGCGGAGGCAGAAGACTACGAGGCGCTGCTGTCCATGGCTTGCGGAGTGGGCATTCAATTCCTGGCGGAACGCTATCCGGACAAACCAGTACTTCCGGCTGTTGACACCTCCGGAATGAGCGGCAACAGGGATGTTGGCTGGTACGAGGAACGCTGCCGGGGTTGCGGCAGATGCGTCCTGGCTTACACAGCAGGTATTTGTCCGGTCACCATGTGCGCCAAGGGTCTTTTCAACGGGCCTTGCGGCGGCACCAACGGCCAAAGCTGCGAAATCAACCCGGATCAGCCCTGCGCTTGGTATCAGATCTACCATCGGCTATCCCGGCAGGGGCGTTTGGAGAACATTTTAAAGATCCAGCCTTCGCAGGAATGGTACAACCAGATACCAAGAAAGGTTGTCCAGCCCGGATACGGATATGTCCAGGAGATGGAGTACACTGCAGTCAACGAGTAGCCTGGAGAAGAAAACTTGGAGGGAAAAGCTGTGGCCGGACAATGCGTTGCCGTCATCGGAGGCGGGGTGGCCGGTATGAGCGCCGCCCTTGATCTAAGCCGCCATAATCTGGATGTCCATTTGGTAGAAAAGGATTTTTGGCTCGGAGGCCGGGCCATAGAATACAACTGCAAGGCTGACGGTCAATGTCAGCAGTGCGGGGCCTGCCTGGCGGAAAAGAAGCTCAGGGAGGTTAACGAGGCCAAGAACATCCAGGTTCACCTGGCCTCCGAGATTGCCCAGGTTCGCCGCAATAGCGGCTATCAGCTGGTATTGAACCAAGCCCCTCTGTTCACTGCGGGCAGGGAGCAGAAAGCTCTGCAATCTGTCTATCGCAGCGGTGATCCACAGGGAGTCGTGCTTCGGGGGCCGTCGAAAAACAACCATCCGCTCTTCGTTCTGGATCCGGACAGGGCTGAGCTGGCTCGCGGGAATCCGGACTATGCGGCGCTGCAGCAAAGCCTCGATCTGGACCGGGCCGGACAGCAGATTGAAATTCAGGCCCAGGCCGTGGTTCTGGCCACCGGATTTCAGCCCTTCACACCGCAACAGATCGGGACCTATCATTACGCTGTTCTGGACAATGTGGTCTCCGCCCTGGATATGGAGAGGATACGCAAAGCAAAAGGGTCCTACCTCCGCCCCGGGGATGGGAGGCGCCCGCAACGGGTGTCCTTTATCCAGTGCGTGGGCAGTCGAAGCGAAGCCCTGGGACATCCCTGGTGCTCCCGGGTCTGCTGTCCCTATGCCTTGAGGATGGCCAGAGCCATTCGGGCCGAGCATCCGGATACAGAGATTACATTCTTCTACATGGACCTGCAGAATCCGGGAAGAGACAGGGAGCAGTTCTTGAGCTCCTGCCGCTCGGACTTTCGCTTCATACGCATGATGCCGGTGGACATTCTCCCGGGCCAAGACGGCTCTGTGGCCGTAAACTATATGCCGCCCGGAGGGCAGAGGATCGAGTCGGAAGCATTCGACCTGGTTATCCTCTCCGTGGGCCTTGAGCCGGGTGGAGACAACAGCCGCTTGTCGCGGTTGCTGGACATCCCCTTGGATCGCCATGGCTTTCTGCAAGCCGGCGCTAGGGGGTATCAAGCCTCGGCTGGGAATGAAGGCTGCTTCCTCGCAGGGACCAGCACCGGACCTATGGATATCCCGGCAAGTATTGAACAGGCCGGGCTGGCAGTCAAAGAGCTTCTGACCTATCTCGGCCAACAGGAGAAGAAACACTATGGATATGACAGGCGGTCTATTCTCCACGCGGGTTCTGGTTATCGGAGAGAGCTGGACAGGCATCTACACAGCCGCTGAGATCGCCGATCTAGGCTACGAAGTGTGGCTCATCCCTGGAGCCCAAGATGGAGCCAGCCTTTGGAACAGGTCCGACTCCCTTAACGGAGAGGAGTTGAAGGCCGCTTTGGACCGATTCTCCAGGGAAGACAGGATTCACTGCCTGCCGAAGACAAGGTTGATCGGCTGCAGTGGAGCGGTGGGCAATTTCTCTCTCAGGCTGGAGCAGGAAAGGGAGTGCTTGGAGCAAACGGTGGGAGCCATTGTCCTGGCTCCGGAGGTACAGGCTGTGCCCCTTTTGGAAAGCTACGGGCTCAGCCAAGCCAGGAAGGCGATCTCTGTAAGCCAGCTGGAGCGCCTGCTCCAGCAGGAGAATAAAAACCAGGAAGCCGCTGAAATATTGCACAAGGCTCGACATATCGCCCTGCTCTTTGGTTTCGCACAAGAAGGCGATACCTTGGGCCAGAGGCGGATAATGGAGAGTGTTGCCAGGCTCCAGGAAAGGGGCTATCAGACCTACATCTATACCCCCAATCTCAAAGTGGCTGACCAGGGGCTGGAAGAGCTGTACACCCTGACTCGAAAGCAGGGCGCTTTCTACTTCAAAACTGAAGAAAGGCCCCAAGTTTCCTCAGATGGGAATCTGCTCAGCCACTTCGATCCGGTTCTGCAAAGAGAGGTTCAGCTGCAGCCGGACCTCATCGTGGTTGAGGAGAAGCTCCAGCCGCTTCCCTCGCAAGGAAAGCTGGCCGAGCTCCTTGGCCTGAGAGTCGCTGCAGACGGCTTGCTGCAGGAGATCAATGTCCACCGTGTTCCTGTGCAGACCAGCCGCAGCGGTGTTTTTACTGCGGGCGCCGGCCGCAAGCTGGAGGGGATCTCGGATACTCAAACCGATGCCGCCAATGCGGCCATGGCGGTGAAATCCTGCTTCGATACTTTGCGGGCCCGATTTTCCAGCTCCAGGGCCTTTATCGATAAGGACAAGTGCTGCTACTGTCTTACCTGTTACCGTTGCTGCCCGCACGGAGCTATTCTTCTGGAGGACAAACCGGTGATATCCTCCCTGGCCTGCCAGGGATGCGGTATCTGCGCCAGCGAATGTCCCCAGGAGGCGATATCCATCCTGGATACCGGCTGGGAGGAAATCAAGAACGCCATCGCCCATATGCTCCGATCGCCTGCTCCGGTGCAAGCCCCGAAAATCATTGCCTATTGCTGCCAGAACTCGGCCTATGAAGCCGGCAGGGCCGCGGCTGTGTTCGACCGGGGATTGCCTGCCGGCCTGGAAATGGTCAAAGTGCCTTGCGCCGGCAGCATCAAGCTCGATCTGGTATTGAACAGCCTGCAAAACGGAGCCGACGGCCTGCTTATTCTAGGCTGTCATGAAAACGCCTGCCGATCCGGAACAGGCAACTCCTTCGCCCGCTTCCGGACTGCAAGGCTGCGGGCTATTCTGGAGGAGGTGGGCTTTTCCGGAGAGCGGATTCGCTTCGGGACCCTGGCGGAGAACATGGATTTCGAGTTCTCCAGGTATGCCAGGGAGATGGAGCGGACCATCCAGCATCTTGGCCCCAATCCGCTGGCCGAACTCAGAGCTCGAACAATCCCAGCACAGGTCTGAAGGCTCAAAGGTACTTGACCACGTTCTCCAGAGCCTTTTTATTGGGTCCTGCTTTCGCGTTCTGCGGATAGCCGACAGGAATCACGGCCATGAACTCTCCGGAGGGCTCTTCCAGGAAGCTTAGAAGCTCATTCTTGATAACGTAGAGTATTCCCAGCCAGACGCTGCCGAGCCCTAACGAAGCCGCGGCCAGGAGCAGGTTTTCTACCGCCGCGGCTGAACTCTGGATTTCCATGGTCCGGAAAAAATCCAAGGCCTCCCTTTGCTCCACCCGAAAAAGCCTGGGCCCGTTTTCGATAATCTCCCCGGTGTTTACCACAGCAATGACTACCGGTGCGCTGGCTACGGTCCGCGCAGCCATTCGCAGAATAGTGGAAACCGGCTTGTGAAAATGCGACACTTTCCGGTTGACCAGGGAGCTCATCTCCTCCTTTTTGGGGCCTTGAAGCACGATAAAGCGCCAGGACTGCTGATTGTGGGCAGAAGGAGCCTTGTTGGCACAATCGAGTATCGTCTTGATAACCTGGTCCTCCACCGGCTTGTCGAGAAATTGTCTTATACTGCGTCTGGATTGAATGGTTTGGATAGTGCTGTTGTCCATACGATCTCCATATCCGGCCTTCAATTGGCGAAATACCCTCGCTTCCTCTCAGCTCAAGGGTTGTAGAGGTTCGGTGCCCTGCCCCACCCCCTCCTGTCCCTTGCCGAGCCAGATAATAAATTGAAGCTGTTCGAGGCCGTTGTTTCTGCTATAATCTATATAAAATTGTCAAAAGTGGGAATTCATATCGCCTACCATGTAGTTAAATCGACTATTACAATGGAAAAGTCAATTACGAAGGAGGGTTTATGAAAGTAGCAGTCAGTACACAGGGCAGGGATCTCTCATCCAGCCTGCATTCCGGTTTCGGCAGAGCCCCGGGGTTTATTATCTATGATCTGGAAACGGAGGAGTACACCTATCTCTCCAACGAGCACAACCTTTCCGGAGCCAAAGGCGTCGGGGCCAGAACCGCGCAGGATGTAGTCAACTGCGGGGTGCAAGGCGTTGTCACCTCTCAGATGGGCCCCAAAGCCTTTTCCTTCCTGCGGGGCCAGAAGGTTCAGATCTACTTGACCGAGGCGGAGACGGTTCAGGAGGCCATACAGGCTTGGCGGCAAGGCGATCTGAAGCCCAGGCAAAGCCTCGTCCAGTGACTTGTCATGCTCAAGCTGTCCTTTAAGACGGAACACATGCTCATGCTTGCAGGCAGAGAAAAAACCGAGATTCGTTTGACAAGTCACTAGTCGTAAAGCCCCATGAGGCCTTTGACCCGCTTGACCACAGCCGGCAGTATCTCGTTGATGGGTTCGCAAAACCGACCAAGCACCACGAACAGATCGCTGCTTTTTGCTTGCTCAAAGGCCTGGCGCAGCTCCCACTGGGGCAGGGACTGACCGAAGTTGACCACGCTATCCACAAACCGTCCTCCGCATTGACACACCGTGAGGCCGAAGCTGCGATCTATCCTCCGTTCGCAGCGCCGGCATTGCAGCTTGGCTACATTGCCGTGCAGCTCCGCCAGTTTATTCGGCTCAATACCCCAGCGCAAATGCAGATTATCCACGTTTTGGGCAATCAGGAACTGCAGCTTGCCCAGCTGCTGCAGCTCTGCCAGGGCCAGGTGTGCGGTGTTGGGCGCAGCATGATGCAGGGGCAGGGCATTGCGGCTGGGAGGCAGTCCCTTCTCCTGGCGCGTCCATACACCATTTTATACTTGCCCCAGAGCTCAAGGTGTGATTTATTACATTTAGATTGAGACCTTTGACAGTCAAGGGAGGGAAGAGAGATGGAAAATCAAGGAAGCGGAAGCAAGGAAAACGGCAGGGATGAGCTGCGGCGCAACCGCTTGGACAGGCGCCAGTTCATTCGCATGGTAACCGCTGCGAGCCTCTCCGCCTCTGCCGCCTGCAGCTTAGCCGGATCGGCCCGCGCGGAGACCGGGGGGCAAGAAGTCGAAAGCACAGGGAAGGCTGGACACACACTTATCTTGGATCCGGCGAAGTGCACGGGATGTATGATCTGTGCCATCACCTGCGCAGACAAGTACATGCAGGAGTACGCCCCGGAAGAGGCGAAAAACACCATCAATCTGGAATACGCCAGGATCAGGCCCATGCGCTTCCAGTACGTCGACTTTGTAAATGTCTGTCAATACTGCGAGCTCATTAAATGGGCCGAAGGCAAGGAGCAGCATCCCTGCCAGGCGGTATGCCCCACCGGAGCAATCCAGACCGTGCCCCAGGGCCAGGGAAAAAAGGGATACTACGGTATGGGGTACATGAATATCGACCGGCGCAAATGTCTGGGGATCGATCATTGCGGGCGCTGCCTGGAAGTTTGCGAAGAGCAGTTCGGAAGCGGCATTTCCTTTGATCCCATAGAGCGCAAGGCGCAAGTGTGCTCCCGCTGCGGCGGAGATCCCGCCTGTGTGAAAGCCTGCCCGGAACCAGGAGCGCTGCAGTTTATTCCGGTGCAGGTGAACGGTCGCTACTACGCCCATAATCCGGACGAAGCGGCTGAGCTGCTGTATATGAAAATGTTTAACAAAAAGAGGGATCTCTAATGTCTGAATATACTGGATTCACCGGCAAGATAGCCAGGATCGACCTCTCCAAGGGGAAAGTATCCACCATAGAGCCCCCTGAGGAGCTGTACAGGAAATATCTCGGGGGCTGGGCCCTGGGTATGTACTACCTGTTTGAACAAGGGGTAGTGGACCCGGACCTGGATCCTTTGGGGCCGGACAACATGTTTCAGCTCATGGTGGGGCCGGTAACCGGGGTGTCCCCTAATGCCAGGACCGCCATCGTTACCAAGAGCCCTTACCGGTTTGCTTGTGTTACGCTTTGCGGCGGCCAGGGAGGATCCAACCTCAAGTTCGCCGGATGGGACGGCATCCAGGTGGTAGGCAGGTCCCCGAAGCCCGTCTATATTGCGATAATTGACGAGACGATTGAAATTCGTGATGCCGGGGAGTTTTGGGGCCTGGAGGCGGAGAAGGCGGAAATCGCCCTCAGGAAAAAGGTGCTTTCCTCCTTGGAGCAGACCAAGGGATTGCTGGGAAAGGATGATTTCACCCCGAAATGGAATGACCTCCGGCCGCCTCAGGAAGGGGGAACCGGTGCCAAGCGCTTGGCCAGTGCCTGGGTAATAGGGAGTGCCGGAGAGAATCAGGTCTGGTTCGCAAACGTGGTCACCGAAGGGGCTCGAGCCCACGGCCGCTATGGTGCGGGGGCCGTAGCCGG
Organism: uncultured Desulfohalobiaceae bacterium; assembly: GCA_964595165.1. Taxonomy (GTDB): domain Bacteria; phylum Desulfobacterota; class Desulfovibrionia; order Desulfovibrionales; family Desulfothermaceae; genus CAZQPF01. The sequence continues at coordinate 27,743 of CAZQPF010000005.1, read as the reverse complement.
TTCGAAAAACCTCAAGGGCATTGTGGTCCGCGGCACAAAGGGTCAGAAGCTCGCAGACAAAGGCACGTTTTTGCAGATCATGAACAACATCCAGCAAAGGGAGCGGAAGAGCCATTTCTGGCGCTCCTACGGCACAGCCGGCATAAGCAGCAAGGAAAGCAACGTGATGGGCGGATATCCCATCAGGAACTGGCAGTGGGAGTCCTGGGCCGACCCTCATACCGTAAAGGCCTTGGCCGGTCCGTACATGGACACGCTCAGCTTTGTGCGCAAGCAGGCCTGTCCGGGTTGTGTGCTGCACTGTCTGTATCCCACAGAGGCTACCAGCGATGACAGGATGCTGGATCGGACCATCACCGATATGCCGGACTGGGAGGCTATGGGTATGGTCGGGGGCAATCTGGGCTATCTGGAGGTTGAAAACATGCACCCCGGGCAGCCCTACAAGGGAAGCCACTGGGAAATGGCGGAAAGCGCGGCCAAGACGCAGTACTCCACGCGCTTGTTCGACAACTACGGCATGGACTTTATCGAAGGCGGAGCCCTGGTGGCCATGCTCATGGAGCTTCGCCAGCGGAACGTAATCCAGCCCGAGGATTTGGAGGGCATCGATCTGCAGTGGGGCGACGTTCACGCAGTGGACAGCCTTGTGGACAAGATGGCCAAAAAGAAGGGCATCGGAGAGGTCCTGGCCAGCGGAACCTGGGAGACCGCCCGCTACTTCAGCCGAAAGAAGGGCGATGAGTCCATCATGTACTACGCACAGACCGGGCATCGTTACGGCCAGCCGGCCCACGGCGCCCGCAGCAACCATGATCGCAATGCCCTGGAGTATGTCACCGTGGTCAGGCCCTGCGAGCACACCGGAGGAGGGTCCGGGGCCTTCATGAAAGAGCCGATCGATTTTGAGGCCGCCATTCAGGGCCAGAACAAGACTGCTGCCATCAATTCCATGGTCTACTGCCTATTCGCCGCAGGATTCTGGGGAGATGAAGGCAATGTAGATCTGGTTCGTACGGTTACCGGCTGGTCCGACTTCGACAAGTCATCCTTTCTCAAAGTGGGGGAAAGGGCCTACGCCCTGACCCGCCTGTTCAACCTTTACTCCCAGAACATCAAGGACCCCAGGAAGGAGTGGGACTGCCTGGAGATGTTTCCCAGACGGTGGTTTGAAGAGCCGCTCCCCACCGGTCCTTTCCAGGGGCGGAAAGCTTTCGGCGGGGATCCTTCCCGGCTCTTTGATGAAGCCCTGCCCGAGTATTGGAAAAAGCGCGGCTGGAGTGCAAGCAAGGGGATCCCGAGCTCGGAGAAGTTGCGGGAGCTGGGAATAGCGGAGGTAGCTGAAAAGGTGGCCTCGGAGCTGCGTTAGCCTGGTATCGTAGTCAATAGCGGTGAGCTCAGGCTGCCTGCATAGCTCTGCAGAAAGCCCCGGCCGCAGCCCTCGGCCGGGGCTGCAAAACAAAAGCTCCAGCAGTTACGGCAATTTTATTGCAGCTGCGTTTTGTAAGAGCGAATCAGTCCTTATAGTAGTCGGCTAAGAATCTGCTTCTGGAGTCTCTTTTGATCTTTCTGATCGCATTGGCCTCCACCTGCCGGATTCGCTCTCGGCTGACATTCAACAGCCTGCCCACTTCCTCCAGGGTATGATTGTAGGCCTCGTCTATTCCGTACCGCTTTCGCAGAATCATTTCCTCGCGCGGAGAGAGCTCGGAGATCACCTCCTGGATCAAGCTCCGCAGCTTGGAGCGCTCCATTTCCTCGGCAGGGGCCTCTGCGGCTCCATCCTCGATAAAGCTTCCCAAGCTGGTGTCCTCGTCTTCGCCGACCGGGCTGTCCAGAGAGACGGGCTTCTTGGATATCTGGAGCAGCTCCTTGACCCTGTTTTCGGATATTCCCATGGCCTGGGCAAGCTCGTCTTTGCGGGGCTCCCGGCCGAGCTTTTGCAGCAGCTCCTTGCTGGCTCGAGACAGGGAGTTGACTGCTTCCATGGTGTGCACCGGGATGCGGATGGTGCGGGACTGGTCCACTAAGGCCCGGGTGATGGTCTGGCGTATCCACCAGGTGGCGTAGGTGGAAAACTTGTAGCCCCGCTGGTACTCAAACTTGTCCACCGCCTTCATGAGGCCCAGGTTGCCTTCCTGAACCAGATCCAGGAAGTGCAGCCCCCTCTTGGCGTACTTGCGGGCAATGCTTACCACCAGACGCAGATTGGCCTGGATGAGCTCCTGTTTGGCTTGGTTGGCCAGACGGGTGCCGAGCCTCATTCTCCACAGGATCTCTTCCAGCTCTTCAGCCTCATGGCCGCATTTTTCCTCCAGCCTGGACAGAGCCTCCTCCTTGCCGCTAAGGATCTCCTTGAGCGAGAAAAGCTCGTTGAGGCTCAGCCCCAGAGAGGCGGCTAGGGAGGAATCGTATGCTCCGGATGCCAGGCGGTGGAATATGGTGTCCAGCTCCTGCCTGGATTTGCCCAGATAGCGGAGATAATCGGCCCTTTCCCGCTTCAGGGTTTGCATTTGACGAAGGTAATCTTCCATGCATTCAATGAGGTCTGTAAATATTTCCTTATTGAGCTTGGCTGCCAGGAGCCTGCGTACGATCTCCTGCTTGTAGTGCAGGACTCGATCCTGCAAGCCTCGCACCCTGCGGGAGAGCGTAGCTGTGGAGTCCAGCTTGGCGTAGATAGACTTCTTGCTGCGGTACAAGCGCTTGATATCCTCGAAGAGGCCGATAACCCGTTCTCGCTGGCTGATTACATCTTCGTCCGGATCCTCCTCTTCTATGGTGCGGACAACATCTTTAAGCCGCAATCGACCCTCTTGCAGACGATTCCCGATATCAATCAGGTACTCAACTGCAGCGGGGATTTCCACCGCGGCAAGCATAACGTCGATCTCCCAGCTCTCGATCCTCTTGGCGATGCGGACCTCTCCAGAGCGATCCAGGAGGCGCGCTCGGTCCAGATCCTGAAGATAGGTCCAGACCAGATCGGAGCTGGAGCCGTTCTCCTGAGTTTTTGAATCCTTTTCTTTTGCGAAGCTGCTCCTTGTGATCTCGGATTCCCGGTTGTCCTGTTCTGAAAAAGGATGGTCATTGAAATTGGTCAGCTCTATTCTCATTGCAGCTCCTCGATCAGGAATCGAGTGTCTCTTTTGGTTGGTTCCTCATGCCCTGAAAGCTTTTCTCCCTTGCTTTCCTGTGTTCATCCTGCCAGCAAAGACAGCTTTGCCGCCGTGCAAAGAGCGGTATACCTGCAACGGCAACAAACATGGCCTCAGAGGCCTCAGAAAGCTGCCCGGGTTCTGTTGACAGGGAGGGTGGCTGAAGTGAGCGGCCCGCGAGGGGTGACTGATAGCTACAGCATTAGGCAGTTGAGCTTACAGAACTTATTCATTTTATTTAATCATATGGGTTGATTAAGTCAACAGCCTTTGGCTGTTACAACTCCAAAAAATTCAATCAGCTTATCAGAGGCAAAGCTTACTTTTTTGGGTTTCGTCCCCAGGCTCCTGCCCGGGGATGTCTGTCTCTTATGGCTTGGGACCTCCTCTTATCATCCCTGCACATTAGGCTGGAATCATGATAAACTCCTACGAGAAGGTTTCTTGAGCTAAAGAGAGGGGATAGCATGAGGGAATCGAACAGCTGGGCTGATTTGGCCCCCGGAATGTCCAATCCCTGCACCAGGGCAAAGGCTGCGGCCGAGTGTATGCAAGGCCTGGAGAAGAGCTTGGCCTTTCTGGAGGATGATCTTCTTCCGGAGCTGGCGCTGGCCTTGCTCACTTGCTGGCAGTCGGAGCCAACCTCGATCGCGGAGCTCGAAGAGCTCTTGGACACCGAAACGCAGGAGGTCGTTCTGTTGGCTGTGGCCTGGCGGCTCCTGGTTCCTCTGGCTTCAGCCAGATCCAGCCTGGCCTGGGAGGAGGCTCCGCTGCGGATGGAGGGGGATCTCCGGCTCAAGATGCCGGCCGTCATCCGGCACCTGGTGAGGGAAGCGGGCCAAAGCGGTCTCTGGCGGCCGGAGCGGGCCCTGTCCCTCACTTCGCCGCTCCTGCCGCGAGAGCCGGAGCGCTTGGCCAGGCTAATCTCCTACATCAGCCAGTACGCTCCGGGCGGTATACTCAGCGGCAATGCCCTGGGGGCAGCCTTCCGGGAAGCGGGGATCGAGGCGAGCCTGGACACCCTGATCGCTCACTGGAAAGGGGCCGGCGTGATAAGCCCCAGGCTGTCCTCGCTGCGCAGTGCAGCGGCGCATCGCTCCCCGCAGTACGAGATCAACCCTTCGGTTTTCGTCCTTGCGGAGAGATGATCTGCAATAGTGGAGCTCATTCGGGGCCGCAGAGTCGATCCTCACGGGGATTGCCGGGGCTAAGGTCCCTATATCCTCCGATCGCTCGGCCACGGGATCGGCCGTGGCTGGGGCTTTATGATATACAGAGCTAGCGTGAACCGCGGTAAAAGGCCAGGCGTGAAGCGTTCGGCTCAAAGGCCGCCTCCAGCTCTGCCCTATCGCTGTCCTCAAGAGGTCCGCTTTGGGCGGCACTTACCAGCTCCTGCACTTCTTGCGGCGATGAGCAGCCCACGATGATCAGATCCGCATCCGTGTCCAGGGCGTAGCGAAGCAGCTTTTGAGCTGTGACCTCGATTCGTGGCTGCACATAATGGCCGCCGCCCAGGCATTTCATGCCGATTACAGCCATACCCTTTTCCCTGGCCTCCTGACGCACGCGGTCCGAAAATCCGCCCACCAGGGTTTCCGCGGGATTGACCGGCAGGAGAACAGAGTCCAGAGGCCAGTTCCGAACGCAGTTGAGAAGGATCTGCGGATCGTGGTGTCCGGTGACGCCGATATGCTTGACTCGGCCCTCTTTCTTGGCCTGGATGAAGGCCTGCAGGGCTCCGTCCTGGGCTTCGATCCGTCTGATGTCCTCGCTGGTGCGGACATCGTGAATCTGCCAGAGATCGAGGCTGTCGAAGCCCAGCGTTTGGAGGGTGTTGTCCAGGTCCTTCCGGGCGCCTGAATACGATCTTTCTGCTGACTTGCTGGTGTGAAAGATCCCTTGTCTGGCTTGAGGCCGCTCTGACCACACCGCGCCCAGATAGGCTTGGCTGCCGGAATAGGCCGGTGCGGTGTCGAAATAGGTTATGCCCCTGGACAAGGCTTCCTCGATGACTGAACGGGCTTCGGCCTGGCGGCCGAAGGTGCGGAGTATCCCTTCCCCTCCCAGGCCGATCCGGGTGACCTGGGGCCCTTGCAGGGTGAAGGCGGTTGTTGGCAGGCTGGTCATGATATCTTCCATTAAAGTTGTCTTGTTTGACTCAAAAGCTTTCGAAAAGAATGACAATGGCCTCTCTTCAAGGAGGTCAGAGTAATTTTTTGGATAGCTCCATACTGTTTAGATATGGTTCTTTAAAGCCGAGTCAAGGTTTTCAGATGAATTCCAGATTCCAACCCCTCAGCTCAGAGGGAGTTTCTTAATATGATCAACCCGGCACTCAGGTTCGGCATGAATAGCTGGAGCTTATGCCATAAGCCCATTATATGATTCCATGAATACTCTGAGATGATTTCTTCAAAACTGAGTGCCGGGTCAACCTGGCCATAGTGGCTTCCAGCATATATTCATTAAAATAAAGAACTTGAATTCTTTTTAATCAAACCCAGCAGGTCAGCCTCGCCAGAGGCCAAGCTGACTTGTTGACACTCAGGAAAGCGCTTTTTATATCTTATAATCTTGCCATAACGCACCTGCAAGTAGTCGTGCATGCATGATACAAGCGCAAGTACTTTCTTATAACTTCTTGGTTTTGCTGACAACTGGCCATTGATCTCTGAACACTGCGATTGCTAAAAGGATTTTTTGCAGTCGCATCTGCCTTGCTTTTCCTCATCTATCTCCCGGCTACCAGATAGCGAGCGCCCCACAGCCTTTGGCTGAGGTGTTTGATTTTTGTTGCCTGATGGGAGGCTGCTATTGTTTACAAGCTCAAAGCAAGGCCGATGCAAAAGCCGCAAACCGGGGTGAACAACGTGGATGCCTATGGTGAGACAAAAGCTGAACATTCTCGAAGAGATCCGAAAGCTTGTCAGCGGCTCGGAAGATCCGCGGGCCACGCTGCGGGATATCCTTGAGCTCCTGGCGTACACCTTCGACCTGGATCTGGTATCGGTTTACCTTTTTGATGAGCCCGAGCAGGTTCTCCGACTGGCCGCCACCCGCGGAAGAGCCCAGGAGTCGGTGGGAGAGGTGACCCTTACTCCTGGTCGGGGCCTGACCGGCCTGGTTCTGGAGCAAATGCAGCCCATTGTCGTACACCAACCAACGGAGCATTCCAGATACATTCCCTTAGGCGAGTCGCCGGAGAGGAGCCATGACATCTTTATCGGCCTGCCCCTTATCTATCATCAACAAACCCTCGGGGTGCTCATTATTCAAAGCCGGGACCAGGAGGGTATGCTGGAAGAGCATACGCCCATCTTTTCTGCGGTAGCGACGCAGATAGCTGCTGCCGTGGCCTACTCCGGACTTCTGGAGGAAAAGGACTTTCGGCTCTCCCCGGAGACACGGTCCGGAGTGAAGGCAGCAAGTGAAGAAAGCGAAAGAGAGATCCGCCAGCAAGGGATGCTCAAAGGAGCGCCGGCTTCCCACGGCATCGCGGAAGGGCAGGCCCATTTTCTGGTCCAGAGCATCGGCTTCGATCAGATCCAGGAGGTGGAGATCGAAGATGTGCAGGCCGAGATAGAGCGGTTGGATAAGGCCTTGAAGCTCTCTGAACAGGAGATCTCCAAACTGGCTCGTGAGGTTGAGGGCCTGTCCAATCAGGATAAGGCCATCTTGCAGGCGCATCTGATGCTCCTCCAGGACCGGGTGTTCACCAATCGCATCAAGGAAGACGTAAAGAACGGTTTTGCAGCCGAGTTTGCCCTCAAGAGCGTGGTTATGGAGTACATGAACTTCTTCCACTCGCTGGAGGATACCTACTTGCGGGAGCGGGGCACGGACATAGCCGATATCGGACAGCGAGTGCTGCGTCATCTGCTGGGCGAGCAAAACCCTTATCAGATCGGCTTCCAGGTGCCGACGATCATTGTTGCCTCGGATATCTCGCCCCTGGAGCTTGAAGAGCTCCGCCAACCGAATCTGGCCGGAGTGGTGCTCACCGAAGGCGGGCTTACTTCGCATGCGGTCATCCTGGCCCGCTCCTTCGAGATTCCCATGGTTATCGGCGCCCAGGAGGCGGTGGAAGTCATCCGGGAAAATGACGAGCTCATCCTGGACGGAACCTCGGGGCTGGTATTCACCAATCCGCCACGGAGCATCCGCACCGAGTATGAACGGCTCAAAAGGGAAAAGGAGGAGCAGTTCGAGAAGCTTCACAGCCTGAAGCATGCCGTCCCGCGGACCCTGGACGGACGCTTTTTTCTCCTGGGAGCAAATATCGGCTTGGTCTCCGACACCGAGCTGGTCCATAAGTACGGGGCCGATCATATCGGGTTGTACAGAACAGAGTTTCCCTTTCTGGCCAAGCAGGATTTTCCCGCTGAGGAGGAGCAGGCAGAGCTGTACAGCCAGGTGGTCCAGGCCGCTCAGGGGAAGCTGGTCACCATCCGCATCCTGGATGTGGGGGGCGACAAGCTGTTCTCCTCTCTGGAGATTCCGAGCGAGGACAACCCCTATCTCGGTTGGCGGGCCATACGCATGACCCTGGAGCTGGATCATGTTCTCCGGAACCAGATCAGGGCCATTCTTCGCAGCTCGGCTAAGGGACCGGTCAGGATGCTGGTGCCCATGGTCAGCTCTGTGTGGGAAATCAAGACCATTCTGGACATTGTCCAGGAAGAAAAGAGAACCTTGCAATGCCGAGGCCAGGACTTTGATCCCAACCTTCCGGTGGGCATCATGCTCGAGGTTCCGGCGGCAGTGTTCGTGTTGCCCAATCTCTTGCGCTACATAGATTTCGTATCCGTAGGAACCAATGATTTAACCCAGTATGTCCTCGCAGCTGATCGCAACAACCAGAAGGTTGCCTCCCTGTACAATCCCCTGCATCCTTCGGTGCTGGCCATTATCCGGCAGGCCGTATCCACCTGCCGGCAAGCCGGCTGCCCGGTGAGCATTTGCGGCGAGGCCGCCAGCCACCCCAAATGCGCCCGTCTTTTCCTGGCTATGGAGCCGGACGAGCTGAGCCTCAACCCGGCCGCAGTCCCGTTAATCAAAAATCTGGTCCGTCAAATCGACGTCTCCAAGGAAAAGGAGCTTCTCAGCCAGGTATTGGAGCTGGAGGACACCGAGGACGTCTCCTCCTTCATGGACCGCACTGAGCATGGAACCGCGGTGGAGATCATGGAGGAATCAGGGACCAGTATTTCAGAACAGCCATGGATCGAGGTTTGACATTGAGCAATATCTTCTTCAGGAGACGCACATGCTGCAAAGCCTTCTAGTAGCCAACAGGGGAGAGATTGCCGTTCGTATCCTCCGCTCGGCTCAAGAGCTCGGTATCCGGACGGTGGGCGTATATGAGGAAACGGACAAAACCGCCCTGCACATCATGAAGTCCGATGAGGCCAGGTGCATCGGCACCGGTCCCCGCAAGGACTATTTGAGCATCGACCAGAACATCCAGGCGGCAAAGGCTTCCGGGGCGGAGGCCATCCACCCGGGTTACGGATTCCTGGCGGAGAATCCGGAGTTTCCCAAGCAGTGCCAACAGGCCGGACTGATCTTCGTGGGGCCTTCCTCCGAAGTGATCGTGGAGATGGGCAGCAAGGTGCTGTCCAGACGCCGGATGATCGAAGCCGGTGTTCCGGTCATCCCAGGATCGGACATCCTGCCGGAAGGCAAAGAGGGTGAGCGGCAGGCCTTGGGCTTCGTGGAACAGCACGGATTCCCCGTCATGATCAAGGCGGTTTCCGGAGGCGGAGGCAAGGGGATCCGTATGGTCAACAGCCAAAAGGAGCTCTTGCAGGGACTGCAAGCTGCCCGTTCCGAGGCCAGGACCTCCTTCGGGAACCCGGAGATATACCTGGAGAAGGCCATACAGCGCCCCAGACATGTGGAGGTTCAGATTCTGGCCGACAGACAAGGAAACGCCATCCATCTGGGCACCAGAAACTGCTCCATTCAGCGGCGGCACCAGAAGCTCATCGAGATAGCTCCTTCCGGGGTTTCCCAGGAGCTGGCCGAGACGATATGCCGGCACGCAGTGAAAGCGGCTCAGGCCATCGGCTATGAAAATGCGGGTACCGTTGAGTTTTTGCTGGATGAAAAGGACAACTTCTACTTCCTGGAAATCAACACCAGGATCCAGGTGGAGCATACGGTTACCGAGATGATCACCGGGGTAGATATCGTCCGGGAGCAGCTTCGGATTGCTTCCGGGGAGCCCCTTTCCTTCGCCCAGCAGGATGTGCAGTTCCGGGGTCAAGCCATTGAGCTGCGGATCAACGCCGAAGATCCGAAAAACGGCTTCATGGGCTGCCCGGGCACCATTCAGATCTATCAGTCTCCGGGAGGCCATGGAGTCCGCTTGGACGGGGCGGTGTACCAGGGCTACGAGATAACGCCCTACTACGATTCCATGCTGGTCAAGCTGACGGTCTACGGCTTCACCTGGGACGAGGCTGTGGAAAGGCTGCGCCGAGCCTTGAAGGGCTTCAATATCGTGGGGGTGAACACCACCATCCCTTTCTACAAGCAGATTCTGGAGGAGCCGGACTTCATCCGGCAACGCTTCGACACCTCCTACCTGGATACCCATCCGCAGCTCTTCGCGTACCGGGAAGAGGTGCCGGAGATCGAACGTCTGGCCAGGCTGGTGGCTGAGATCAACGCCCATGGCTCCAATCCCTATACAGAATAGCATCTGGGCAGCATCCGAACCTGTGGAGGAAAGCAGCGCATGAGCCAACAAGCAATACGTCCGGGCATGTCCTCCGGGGAGGTTCTAAAATCCCTGCGCCAGACCCCGGGGTACTTTTTGACCAACAATGAGCGGGATGTGTCCCAGTCGGACTTCAAGTGCCGCATTCTGCCGCATACGACGTTGCGGGCCGCCCCCTACCGGGACGAAACCGGCTACTTCGCCTTTGAGATAAGCGGCGGCGCCTCAGTACACATGGATTTGATGTACAAGCACATCAGTCCGCTGGAAAAGCTGCGCCTGGTCCGGCAGGCCATGCCCCAGACCCAGCTTCAGATTGCCTGCCGGGGGAGGTACCTTTTCGGCTATCGCCCCTATCCGGCCAAGGTGATCAGGAACACGGTGCGCGTCTTTTCCAGGTATGTCGATGTTTGGAAGATCTACGACTTCATGAATCATGTTCCCAACCTGGAGGTCCTGGGGCAGGAGGTGCTCAATCAGGACAAGGTCCTCATGCCTTCGCTGTGTTTCAGCATCGGGGAGCAGCACACGGACGAGTTCTATGTGGGCAAGGTGGAGGAGATCCTGCAAACCTTCGGTCCGAACATCATTCTGAGCCTGGAAAACCATTCCGGGGTGGGCACTCCGGAACGGATCGGGGAGCTCGTTCAGGCCATAGGAGCCGCCTATCCGGACCTGCTGCTTGCCTATCACGGGCACAACACGGACGGGGCCGATCTATGCCGCAGGGTGGCTGCGGTCAAGGCCGGGGTCAAGATCGCAGAAATCGCGGATCACGGCTTTGGAGGAGTCTTTTCCCCCGCTCCGGGACTGAGCCTGGTGCAGATGCTTAACGATTCCGGCTTGCAGGCTCCCGGGTTAAAGATTCAGCCCTTGCTGGACGCCTCAGACATTCTGCGCACGGAAAAACGCTATTATGAACCGTTCGAGACGCAGTTCAGGGGACACGATCCTGCATCTGATTCTGAGTGAGATTGTCCTATGGAAGCAGCCCTGCTTGGGGCCGAGCAAGCATAGATTCCGGGCAGAAAAGCGGCTTGCTGAGATATCCAGCCGCTTTGAACCGATAATGAGGGTTCAAAGCGGCTTTTTTTGCGGTTCAAACCGTCTGCGGCCCTCACGGGCTCTTGGTTGTGGGCACTCAGTTTGCATGGTAGCAGAGGTTTTCGCTTAGAACGAGGAGCAAAGAGCTTTCCTGCAATGTTATTGCGGTCTGCAACCCGGTGGCTCAAGCCCTGTTCGGCGAAAGAGGGTCCTCTACCCAGCCATTCCATGCCCAAGGCTCAGCTCGAAAGGAAGACTATGAACTACTGGAAGCATCTGTGTAACACAGCGGTCCTGCTTGTTCTGATCCTGGCCCTCTGTCCCGGGCTATCGGCCCAGAAGCACGGGGATGGTGCAGTGCAGAAAGGGGTTTGGAGCGGTCTGATTGGGCAGTCTGGAAAGGACCCGGTCAAGATCGCCACGCTGAATAACTTCCCGCCCTTTTCCTTTACCGTTCAGGGAAAGCTCATGGGGTTCACCATCGACTACATCGAGCTGCTGGGAAGAAAAACGGGGCTGGAGCTCGAGATTGTGGAGGGAACCTGGGAGCAGAATCTGCGCCGCTTTAAAAAGGGCCAGGTGGATCTGATCACCGCCATGTCCTACATGGAGGAAAGGACCTCTTTCACCCGCTTTACCGAACCTTACTACATCATACCCACAGTGGTTTATATCAGGGAAGACAGCTTCTCCTACCAGGGGGTGAAAGATTTAAAGGGCAAAACAGTGGGCATTGAAAGCGGCGTGTTCTACAAGAGCTATCTTCAGGACTATCCCAAGATCAAGCTCCAGGAAATTGAAGATACCAACGCTCTCCTGCGTCAGCTATCTTTCGGAGAGATCGATGCGGTGCTTACCAATATCAATATCGGCAACTACATGATCAAAAAGCACATGCTGGAGAACGTAGTGCTGGCCGGAAGGATCGATATTCCCGGCATCAAGGATGAAGATCTGCGCATCGGGGTGCGACGGGAGCTGTCCGGTCTGCATTCCCTGATCCAGGGAGGGATGAACCAGATTTCGCCCCGAGAGTACAAGGCTCTGCAAGATCGCTGGGTGGGCTTCAGCCCCAGGGAGATGCTCAAGGGAAATCTTCTGCCGGAAGAGTATCAGGCAATCAAGCAGTACGAAGAGAAGCACGGCGGACTGCGCCTGGCCTGTCAGACCGGATGGCACCCCATCGACTTTTTCGATGCCCATAACAGGCATCAGGGCATTGCTGCCGGGATTTTTGAACGGATCGGGAAAAAGCAGAACATCTCCTTCCTGAAACAAAAGACCGGCTCCCTCCGGGAGTCTGTGGACGCGGTAGCCAGGGGTGAGGCAGAGGTGATTCCGGCTGTGGTCCCTACCAGACAGCTGAGCAACAAGCTCTCCTTTACCAAGCCCTATCTTTCCCTGCCGCTGGTGATCGCTACCAGAAGCAGCGAAATCTTTATCGAGGACCTGAGCTTGGTGCAGGGCAAGCGGATCGGCTTCATCAAAAGGGGAGTGCTCGGCTCCACCCTGAGGAAAAAATACCCGGAGCTTCGTTTCGAAGAGGCCGCCTCCGTCCGTGAAGGGCTGCAGCGGGTGAGGGAGCGGCGAGATTTTGCCTTTGTGGGAACCATTCCGGCCATCACCTACGCCATCCAGAATCACAACTTCTACAACATCAAGGTTTCCGGAACGCTGCCGGAAAAGCTGGCCCTGGCTGCAGCGGTTCGGAAAGACAACAACCGGCTGCTGCATATTGTCCAGAAAGCGCTGCATTCCATTTCACTGCAGCAACGGGAAAAGGTAGTGGACAACTGGATATCCATCCGGTTTGACGAGAGGGTGGACTATACCCTGCTCTGGGGAGTGGTTGGGGGAGCAGCCCTGGTGGTTGTGCTCATCATCCTCTGGACCCGCAAGGTTCAGGCCTTCAATGCCCGCATCTCCGAGGCCAACCAGCTCCTGGAGGAAAAAAACCGCCAGCTGGAGCATCTTTCCGTTACGGATAAGCTTACCGGCCTATACAACCGAAGCAAGGTCGAAACCGAGCTGGAGCAGGAGAAGAAGCGCTTCGAGCGCACTGGCTCGGAGTTTTCGATCATCATCCTGGATATTGACTGGTTCAAATCGATCAACGACACGTACGGGCACGTGGCCGGAGATCAGGTGCTTCGAGAGATCGCCGGGCTGATCAGCAGCCGGACCCGAGAGACGGACATTGTGGGGCGCTGGGGCGGGGAGGAGTTTCTCCTCCTCTGTCCGGAGACAGACCCCCGGGGAGCGGAAAAGCTGGCCGAGGACATCCGGAAGGATATCGAAGCGCATAGCTTCGGGGTCCAGGTGCGGGTTACCGTCAGTGCCGGCGTGGCAACCTATACCAGAGAGGATTTGGGGGAAGAAGGGCTGGTTCGCTTGGCGGATGAGATGCTGTATAAGGCCAAAGAGCAAAAGAATATTGTGTTGAGGGCCTGACAAAAGATGCGACTGCAAACACCTGTGAACACTGCGAGGAGAGTTATGAACAAGTATGTTGGCCTGCTTTTATCAGCGGCCATGGCTGCAGTAATTCTAGCAGCCAGCGGCTGTGAGGACATTGAACGGTCTGCGAAATCCTTTAAGGCGAATACCATCGGAATCAAGCGCAAGGTGGTTTGGACGGGCTTCGACGGCTCCAGAAAGGAATGGGTGGGCCGATTCAAGATCGAATCCTCGAAGAACGGCAATGTGGTCTATTTCATCGACGACGACGGAAAGACCGTCATTCTTGGGCCCGGGTACTACTCCGTAGAGCAATAAGGATTCGGAGCACAGGCTTCAGGGACTATGCAGCACATCAGGGCCTCGCTTTTTCCAGGGCTTGCAGGCTGAGATAAAGATACGGCTCAAGCTGAGCCAAGGCGTACTCCGCGAAGCCGTAAGGCCTCAGCTCCTGCTGCAGCTCCTGCGGGGACAGCCTGATAGCCAGCGGTGGGCCCGGAGGGGGCTCGATCTTTTGAAACTCAATCACGGCCAGGGTGCCTGTCGGCCGAAGGACCCGGGAGATCTCCAGCAGCGTCCCGTCCTGGGCCTGGACCTGGATGAGATCGTGCAGGGCGGTGGCTAAAAGGCATAGATCCACGCTGCTCGTAGCCAGCGGGAGGCCGCGGTTCAGATCGGCCAGGAGCGGATGGACGGAGTCCATGCGGTTATTCCAGGCGGCCCTGGTCAGCTCCTGGATGCCCTCTTCCCATAGATCGGCCCCGTATATGGTGGCCTCGTTGCCGAGTCGTTCGGCCATGGCCAGGGCATAGTTGCCTACACCGCATGCCGCGTCCAGCACGACGCTGCCTTTTTGAAGCGGCAGATTCCGGAAAAGGTCTTCCGGATCGAGCAGGCTGAAGCTGCTCTTTCCGGCGGCGATTGGTTTTTGAGACATGGCTCACCTCGTGGCTGTAATTGATTTATTTGCAGTCAAAATTGGATATAATATCGAAATTCGAATTTCGTGCTTCGGATTTCTTTCGGTGGCAGGCCTTTCGAGATGCTCTTGTTTGGAGTATAGTAGCACTTACATCTAAGCTTAAAACGCAAAGCGTAGAGCACATGGCGCAGAGCGAAGAAACTTCTCTGTGCATGATAGGCTGGAGATTGTATGGCTGACAATAAAAAAAAGGACGCCTACAGCTGTTTGGCTGATTCCCTGGTCGAAGAGAGCCTCAAGGAAGCGGCGGACACCTTTTTCGGTCAGCGGCGGAGCATCGAAAGCGCTCTGCAGGATTTTCACAGTCAAGTCCAGAAGCTGCTGGTTATCCAAGGCCGGGTTGAGATGCGGCTGGCCAATCTCCATTTTCTGCTGCACCGCAACGACACCGCTACGGTTGAGGCCTTTTACCGGGCCGTGGCAGTCGATCCTGAGCTCATTCCCAGGCCGGAGCCGCAATCTGCAGCCGATCTTTCCGCCTTGCAGATCCCTCGGAGCATCAGGGCCAAAGCCCGCTATCAAAAGCTTGTCCTGGACGCCTACGCCGCACTTGTCGCTGAGGCCGCGGACTATATGCAGGGAAGGTACTACAAAGATCCCGAAGATCCCCGCTGCATGCGGGTTACGATCAACTATCGCCAGTTGGAGCGGCAGCATGAAGCCTTGCGCCGGCAGATACGGCAAGCGAACGAGAACAATCTGCCCTCCCAGGTTCTGCAGTACTCCAAGCAGTTCACCGGATCGGAGAGCGAAAAGTCCGGCATAAGCGTTCCGGTAAGCTACACCCTGGACCGGGAGATGGCTTTTACGGCCCCAGATTTCAATCAGACCGGGCTCCGGGCCTACCCCGAGCTTCCTTCCCCGGACCGCGTCAAAGGGGCTGTCAAGTCTTATAGCGCCAAAGTATTTGCCGAGGCTCCGCAGGAGATCCGGGCGATTCTGAAAGCGGTTAAGCAAAAGAACTGGGCAACGCCGTGAACCTGGATGGCATACACCTTAGAAAGATGCGACTGCAAAAAAATCTCCTGCAGTCGCAGTGGTCAGAATCGGTGATCACCCATTAAAAGGCCAGGAAACGGGAAGGAGTCGGCCCCATGCCGGATCGTAAGGAGGAGCTCCGGGACAGGATCCGGGATCTCGACAGGCGGATCGAGGAGCAGAAGCAACGCATTCCGCCGCATTCGGCCAAGCCGGAGCACATCCAGGAGCTGGAGCGCCTGGAGGAGGAGCGCGAGGCCCTGCAGGAAGAGCTCGATTCCTTGTAGAACGATCTGTACCCTTTTAGCCTTGCTCCCTTTGGGTCCTGCTCGCCCCGCTCTCCTTTTTCGCCTCCTCCTTGAGGATCTCCTCCTGCTCCTGAACAGCCTCTTGATGCTCCTTGTCGCCAAGGAGGCCGGTTTTCCTCTTGTCCAGCTCGTCGATGGCCTCGATCCTTCCGTAGAGCACCAGAGAGTCGCCTCGTTGCAAGGTGGTTTCGCCTATGGGGTTGCCGATATAGCTCCCATCGGGTCTGCGAATTCCAAGCACGTTGATGCCTTCGTCGCGAAGCCGCGAGTTTCGCAATTTCCGCCCGTCCAGCCAGTCCTCGGACTTGATTTTCAACTCCGCCAGCCGGTATTCTCCGGTGAGATGGAGCAGGCTGGCGTAGTCTGTGATGTTCAGTCTGGTGTAGCGTTTGAGCAGCCTGTCGATCATTCGGGAAAGCCTTCTATCCACCCAGTGGCTGGAGGCGAATCCCCAGAGTGCTGCAATGCCGCCGACGAGGAGCACCATCCTGAGGCCCAGGCTCGTTGCATCACCCCGCTGCACAAAGGTAAGGATGAGGGTGGACATGGCGGCCACAATCCCGGCGTTTCCGATGAGGATGAGGAGCATGACGATGCGTCGACGTACGGGGTGATTGACGACCATTTCCGACTCGCTCGTGGTGAAGCCGGCTCCGGAAAAGGCGGATCTGGCTTGAAACTTCGCCGACTCCCGGGTGAGCCCCGTGTGCGTGAGGGCGATGGTAGCAACTCGGGTGATGATAATGGACAGGAAGATGACTACCAGCAGAGAGGCAATGGAAATCACAGGTACCTCCTGGGCGCTTTGGGAATGGGTGTGGATAGTGTGCTGTCGCAGGCCTTGAGAGGATGCGACTGCAAAAAATTCTTTTTGCAGTCGCAGTGGTCAGAGGCCAGTGGTCAGTAAATCAGAAACTTACGGCATGTTGCTTGCGCTTGAAACTGTCACACATGACTTTTTGCAGGTGCGTCTGAGAACTCGACAGTCAAAGCTTTTTGGTTAACATATTGCTTTGATTGCTGATATCGACGAGTTGATTTGACTGTGAATGCTTTTGACTTATCTCTTTGCTTTCTTTGTCTTAACTGTGAACCGTGAACTCTAAAGCTGCGAAGACAACAGCCAGGTATTGTGTCCCGGAGCTCTTGATGGCAAAACTTGGCTGTGAGCAAGTAAATATCGTATATGCATTATCGCGGAGAGGCTATGACGAAGCAAGAGAAAGGTTCTGGAAACGAAGAGCTGCAGCGGATGGCGGAGTGGCTTTCTGAACAGGCGGTGCGCATCCGTGAGCTGGAAAAGACTGCAGACGAGCACCTGCACGGGCAGGGAGATGTGGAAAGCTACAAGGCCTTACTGCAGGAAAAGGCGCAGCTGTTGAGCGGTCTGCCAGACGAGGCGCAGCCCTATCTGGAGAAGCTCCCCCGAGAGATCAGAGACAGCGTGGAGCATCAGCTGCAAGCCTTCGCCCACAGCGCTCTGCAGGCACTGAATCTGGACAGCGTCTTCTTCATGCGCCAGCTTCTCTACCCGGAAGACTACGAGGAAGGTACGGACAACGATCTGGAGCGGTTCATCCGGACCCTGAGGCAGGGAGAAGGCTTCGCATGACGGATCAGTCACGACCCCTGGGCAGCTCTTTTCCCGGGGAGGAGCAGAGGAACGACATCGGTATGTATCGGGTATTTTCCTCCCTTCATTGATCCCTCAGCAGCAGCATTTTCCCAGATTCCGGACCAGGAGGCGCCTTTCCCGGAGCTACCCCACCTGCACTGCGCACTGCTCTCCCCCATATTCAGTTGACAAGTGGGCATCGGCTTGAAAAACTGTTCATACTCGTATTGAGAGCTGCTTTCGCAAACCGAGCATCCGTCGTTTCCAAGCAGGTTCTCTATGTTCTGCAGTAACATGCAATGTATGGAGGATATATGATCCATCAAGGTCCCGGCAAGCTATGCCTTGTATCCTGGTTCTTTCTGCTGCTCCTCACAGGCCAGGCTCTGGCTGCCAGCCAGCTGCTCGAAGGGTTTCAAGGCCTTCACTGGTACGCCCACAAGTCGGAGGTAAGCCATCTGGCCAGGGACGGCGAAGCAAGGCGCATGTCCGAGCTCTTCGTCCCCGAGGTATACATCAAGGAAGACGACTCGCATCGATTTCTGGGAATAGAGGTGCAGGAGATCTACTACTTCGACAAAGAAGACAACAACGAGCTCTCTGCGGGCTCGGGCCAGCTCGGTCTCGTGGAGGTCCGCTTCGACAAAAGCGAGTACAAGGACATGCTGCAGTCCCTCCTTGATGAGCTCGGCGAGGCGGAGGAGCAAACAGTTTACGACGCCCTCTGGGTTTTCCCCCGGCTCCGGGTGGAGGTGAGAAGCTACGGCGGCTCGGGTTACTACTTTGACGAGGCTCCGGATTTAGCCTCCTCGGTGGGCGTGGTGTACATCGAGCCCCGCAAGCCGGGCTTCGACTACGGAAGAAAGCCCTTGCTGCACGAGAAGTGACCGGTTCCTTCCGGAGGCTTCTCGTATTAAACCCAATAAGTCAGCGTGGCCGGAGGCCGCGCTCGTATGAACTCCACTTTCCAACCCCTCACCCCTCACTCAGTTTGACTGCATTCTTCTTCGATTTGAGGTTGATAACGATAAAGTTGCAGCTATTCTCCAAACTCGAGCTGGAACTGAGCAAACTGAGTGAGGGGAGCTCCCCTTGGGAAGGGGAGCAGCCTTGAGGAGTTTCTTCCATGGTCAACCTGGTCGCGATGAACAATCAACCAATTGCGGAAAATCTGGATCTTGGATTCTTTCCAAATAAGACCCCAACAAGTCAGATTTGCCTCCGGCAAATCTGACTTGGATCACATGAAGCCGGGGCTTGGGTTCCGCCTTCATTCTTCCTGCAGCGACTCCAGATACTCTTTGAGGGCCACCGCATTGTTGTAGCGCTTCTCCTTGGAGGCATAGACGAGCGTCACCCGCTGCTTCCGGGCCGCCTCCAGGATCTTGCCCACCTCCTCCTCATGCTGCCGCAGCTCGGCAAAGTAGCCTTCCTTGAAGGCTTCCCACCGCTTTGGATCATGGCCGAACCACTGGCGCAGCTCCTTGGAGGGCGCTACCTCCCTGAGCCACCAGTCCACTCCAGCCTTGTCCTTGGAAATTCCTCTTGGCCAGACGCGGTCCACCAGGATGCGGTAGCCGTCAGCCGCGTTTGCCTCCTCGTAGGCCCGCTTGAGCTGAATGTCCATGGCATAAATCCTTTTACAACGAAGAGGGTTCGGTATACAAAAGACAGTATGGCCTTTGGCCACACCGTCTGATCGGGTACTGCTGGAAAGGGGGCCTTGATCTGTGAATTTCTCCCAATGTTGGGAGGCCTTGCTTCCGAGCTGATCAAAGCTTCTTTGAGCATAAAGCTTGAAGCAGCAAAGCCATTGGGTCAAGAAAGCCATGAAACGCTGCGACATGGAGCCTGTCCGATCCCGGCTGCAAGGACATGTGGCCGAGCTGACCCGGAACATCGGCGAGCGCAGCCTGCGCGTTCCGGAGAACTTGACTCGGACTGCGGAGTACATCCAGGGATGCTATGAAGACTTTGGCCTGGCTGTGGAGCGGGAGGCCTATGCCTACGGAGAGCTCCAGGTAGCCAATATCATCGCACGAATAGAGGCGCGACCTTTCAGGCCGAAGCACTTTATTCTCGGAGCCCACTACGATACTGTGGCCGGAACCGTGGGCGCTGACGACAACGCGAGCGCCGTGGCCGTGCAGCTGGAAACGGCCCGGCTGCTGCAGCAGCTGCGGCCCATGGAGCATAGGATCAGCTTCGTATCCTTTGCCCTTATCGAAATCCGAATTACCATAAGGCTTCGGATACCATGAAGACGCTGGATTTCGACTTTATGGCCCAGCTCGTGGAAAGCCTGGTCCGTTTCTTTCGCCCCAAGACCGCCTAGGGCTTACCGAAGATCAAAAATCAGAGGTGAACGCCTGTACTGCATGGATAAGGATCTAGCCGACGAATATGACCTGTATATTCTTCGCCGGGCCGGTGACCTCATCCCCTTGGAGAGAGAACCTATGGCCTTGATTATGGGACAAAGATGATTCCGGACAAAGTTTCCAAAACAGGCAATGGCTTGAAGGAGCTGTTTCCATGAGCCACGGTCTGGTGGATACCCATGCCCACCTCTGCGATACGGTCTTCGAGCCCGATCGGGCGGAGGTCCTCGCCAGGGCCCGACAGCGGGGCATCGGAGCAGTGGTGGCTGTGAGCGAGACCCTGGAGGATGCGAGGAAAAACCTGGAGCTCTCGGAAAAATATCCCCAAGTCCTGGCGGCGGCCGGGCTCTACCCTGCAAACGCCGATGCGGGCATGGCTCAGGAGATGTGCGGGCTGATCCGCCAAGAGCGCGTCAGTCTCGCGGCCATCGGAGAGGTGGGTCTGGATTTTCGGATTGCGGAAAGCGAGGAGCAGCAGGAGGTCCAGCGGGAGGTCTTCCGCCTTTTTATCCGCTTGTCCCTGGAGCTCGATCTGCCGCTCAATGTTCATTCGCGTTCGGCCGGGAAATATGCTGTGGCGATGCTTCTGGAGAACGGGGCCACAAGGGTCCAGATGCACGCCTTCGACGGCAAGGCCGGCTCGGCGATGCCGGCTGTGGAGGCGGGATACTTCTTTTCCGTGCCCCCTTCTGTGGCCAGGTCCAGGCAGAAGCAAAAGCTCATCAAACAGCTGCCGCTTTCCTGCCTGCTCCTGGAGACGGACGCCCCGGTTCTGGGGCCGGATCCGGAAAAACGCAACGAACCGGCCAATCTGACAGTTTCTCTGAAGACGGTAGCGGAGATCAAAAGTGTGCCGGAAGAGCAGGTAAGAGAGGCGGTGCGGGAAAATACCGCCCGGCTCTATGGAACCTTCGTCAGCTCCCGAGATGCACAATGAAGCAGACCCTACCTCATGATCATTGGCTTGTGGGTTTTCGTGCTCGGCTATGAGCTCTGGCTGCTGCGGGGTGCGACGCCATGAGCTGACGCACGGCTGCAAGCGACCGGAAGCGGACGCACAAAAGGGGCTCAAGCTTTCCAACCCGGAAGCGCTTCCTCAAGGCGAATCGGCAGTGATCTGGAATCGGTGAGATGGATGGTGGACAATCCGAGCTGCTCGGCGGCCGCCACATTTTCTTGCTTATCGTCGATGAACAGGCTCTCTTCGGGCAAGACGCCCATCTGCAGCAGGCTCTTTTCAAATATCTCGAGAGAAGGCTTCTCCAGGCCGGCCTGGTGGGAGTAGATCTTCGTCTCAAAGCAGTCGAGTACCTCGAAGTTAGACTCGAGGTAGCTGCAGTGCGTTTCGTTTGTGTTTGAGATGATCCCCAGCCGATGCAGGGGATGCAACCGGTAGACGCAGGCAAAGTTCTCCGGGATGGGCAAAATGATGGCGCACCACAACGAAACCAAGCGTTCCTCTGAACCTTGAAATCGGAGCTCCTTTTTAAGGCTGCTGAAGAAGCTGGGAGCATCAATTTTCCCCAGCCGAAAGCGGGTAATGAGATCAGAGTTGCGGAGAAAATCGCGAATGGTGCTTCCATCCAGATCGGAACCCCTTTCCAGCCCGGTATAGAGAACCTCGTGGCGCACCTCAAAGAGGACATTCCCCAAATCGAAAAAAATCACAGCTGGTTGCATAAGTGTCCGCTGTTCAGGTTAGATGATTCCTCTGGGCAGGAAAGGCTCTACCTCTTGAAAAGGACTCTCATTCCTGGAAAGATGAATGTCAAGCCGCAGCGAACAAGGTTTCGCAATGCGAGCGCCGCTTAGCAGATTCTTTTCCGGTATTCCTTATGCCCTATCAGTCCTCCTACGTGGTCCCTGATTTTGATCTCTCAGGCCTGGACCTTTTGGAGCCCCTGCTTCAGATGGAAGAAGGGGTTGTCATCACCGATCTTTCCGGCCGCATCCTGGTCTACAACAAGCATCAGGCCCATATGGACCGGCTGGATCCCGCCCAGGCTCTAAACCGCCCGGTCACCGAGGTATACGGCCTTTCTGAAAACAACAGCCTCATTATGCGCTGCATCCATAGCAAGCAGCCGATTGTCGCCCAGACCCTCAGCTATCGCCTCCCTGATCCGGCCAGGACCTGCAGTGCGATCCATTCCGTATTCCCTTTGCGCAGCGAAGACAGGATGGAAGGAGCCATCTGTTTCGCCAGGGACCGCAGCCTGTGGGAGCCTGCAGAGGCAGAAGCCTATGCTTCGAATGGGAAGCGGTCCCCTGATGCCTCTCGGAGCCAAACCAAGTTCACCTTTTCCGATCTCGTTGGTGCATCTGAAGTGTTTTTGTCCTGCCTCCGCCGGGCCAAGGCGGCGGCCTTTTCCAAGTCGGCGATCATGATTTGCGGCGAGACCGGAACCGGCAAGGAGATCTTCGCCCAGGCCATTCATAGTCATAGCCGGAGACGGCACTCTTCCTTTGTCGCGGTCAACTGTGCCGCCATTCCTGAAAATCTACAGGAAAGCACCCTTTTTGGGACCAGCCGAGGCGCCTTTACCGGAGCCCTGGAAAAGCGAGGCCTTTTCGAGGAAGCCATGGGAGGCACTCTGTACCTGGATGAGGTGGACTCCATGCCCCGGAGCTTGCAAGCCAAGCTTCTCAGGGTGCTCCAGGAGATGAAGGTTCGCCGGGTGGGGGCCAGTACCGAAAAGTCGGTGGATGTGCGAATCATTTCCTCCATCAAAAAGGACTATCTCCAGCCTGTGTCCATGGAATCTTTCCGCAAGGACTTCTTCTACCGGCTGAGCGTGGTCCTGATTGAGCTGCCGCCTTTGCGGGCTCGCAATAGCGACATCGAGCTTTTGACCAGCCATTTCATCTCCAAGCACAATCTGGATCTGGGGCTGGAAGTGGAATCGGTCTCCCCGGAGGTCCTGGAGCTCTTTAAGCATTATGCCTGGCCGGGCAATGTCCGGGAGCTGGAGCATGTTATCGAGGGGGCCATGAATGCGGTGGGCCGGGAAACCACCCTGCAGATAGACCATCTGCCGTCCAATTTTGCGCTCGGCGATTCAACTGCCGGTCAGGCTGCAGAGTCGGGCGAGCTGTATACCTTTTTCCCGCTCGGCGATCCGGATCGCCTGTTGCAGGGGCTGGACCGACTCAAATCCCCGGAGATCGATGCCGAGTTCCTGGAAAAGGTCAATCTGGCCAAGGCTCAAAACAGACACGAAGTGGAGATGCTTCACCAGGCCGTAAAATCGGCCGGCGGGAATATTGCACAGGCGGCGCGACAGCTTGGGGTATCCAGACAGCTGCTTCACTACAAGCTCAAGAAGTACGGCATAGCCAGCAAAAAGTTCAAAAAGCAATAACTGCTATGCACCTCTCCAGCCCGGCAAAGATAGCCATCAAGTACGCACTCATAGGGGTGCTCTGGATATGCATCTCCGATTATCTGGTGCGCATGCTCCAGATAGACAGAATCTCTTTCTTGGATATGCAGACCGTAAAAGGGAGCCTCTTTGTTCTCGTGTCTGCGGCAGTGATTTATGTTCTGGTCAAGCGGGACTTTGAAAGGATCGAGTCCTATAAAAGACAGCATCAAACCTTGTTGAGCAATCTCCCGGGAATGGCTTACAGATGCCGCAATACCCTGGAGTGGCCCATGGAGTATGTCAGCGAAGGCTGCCAGAAGCTCACCGGCTATGCACCACAGGAGATTGTCTCCGGAAACCCGGTGCATTACGGCGACTTGATCTACGAAGAGGATCAGCTCGCGGCCTGGAATGCGGTGCAGGAAAGCATCGAGCAGGACCGGCCGTTCATCCTGGAGTATAGAATCCGGACCAAGAACGGTGCCGAGCGATGGGTCTGGGAGCAGGGCCAGCTGGTTGACCGGGATGCACAGGGGATCGGCATTCTGGAAGGCTTTATAACCGATGTTACCGACCGCAAGCGGGCCGAGAAAGCGCTCCAGGACTCGAACAAAAGCTTGCAGACTGTTTTGGACAGCATTCCGGCGGATATTTACGTCAGCGACATGGAAAATTACGAAGTGCTGTTCATGAACGCCAGGATGAGGGAATCCTTCGGACGCAGCTGCGTGGGCGAGATCTGCTGGCAGGCCTTTCGTCAGGAGAGCGGCCCTTGCCCCCACTGCACCAATGCCGAGCTTGTCGACGAACAGGGCCGGCCCACCGGGATCCAGGTCTGGGAAGGAAAAAACCCGGTCAACGGCATCTGGTATTTGAACTACGATCAGGCCATACCCTGGATTGACGGCAGATATGTCCGGATTCAGATCGCCACCGACATCAGCGACAGGAAAGAATCCGAGATAGCCCTGGTCCAGGCCAGGGATCTGGCGGAAGCGGCCAATAAAACCAAATCCGAGTTCCTGGCCAATATGAGCCATGAGATCCGCACCCCTTTAAACGGGATTATGGGCATGCTCCAGCTCCTGCAGATGACGTCCCTGGATGAGGAGCAGGCGGAGTATGTGGACATGGGCCTGAAATCCACCGAACGCTTGAACCGGCTGCTCAGCGATGTCCTGGATATCTCCAGGATAGAGGCCGGAAAGATGGAGATCCGCGAAGAAGCCTTTGAACTGCAGTCCCTGATGCAATCCATCGAGGATATCTTCACCCACTCAGCCAAGGCGAACAGCAACCGGCTGCAGCTTGGCATGGAAGATAACGTGCCGGCCTGGCTTATCGGAGACAGCGCCAGGCTGAGCCAGATCCTTTTCAACCTGGTGGGTAACGCGGTAAAGTATACCGTAGAAGGGCAGGTGGAAGTGACGGTTTGGAGGCTGCCTGTGGGAGGTGCTGGGACCTGCCGGCTTTTGTTCGCGGTCTCCGATACCGGGCCGGGGATAGAGGATCAGAAGCTGGACAGCATTTTTGAGACCTTTTCTCAAGGCAACGACTCCGTTTCGCCCTATGGGCGCCGCTATGAAGGAGCCGGGCTCGGGCTGGCCCTGGTCAGGCGATTGATCAACCTCATGCACGGCAGCGGCTGTATCTTCAATGAGGAGGGACAGGGAACCACGGTTTACGTGAGCCTTCCTTTCAGCCTTCCGCAGGCCCGGCCATCAGAAGCACAAGACAGTGAGTCGTGCAGTAGCAGCTAACTCTTCCTTGCCAGGCTCCTGCCTGGGGACGTTTTTCCTTGTGGCTTCAGCCACCTTCTTGTTCAGAGGTGTTCAAGATGCCCGCCATTTAACCCGCTCTGGAGGAAAGCATGAGCATTTTCAATCTGGACTATCTTTTCAACCCTCAAGGCGTCGCAGTACTCGGAGCGAGCGAAAAGCAGGGCACCATCGGCTCCGCCCTGATGCAGAACATGATGCAGGCCGGATTCAAGGGAGATCTGCTGCCCATCAATCCCAAGTATGAAACCATCCATGGCTATAAAGCCCTTTCTTCAGTTACTGAAGCCAAGGCCGAGATCGATCTGGCGGTTATCGCCACCCCCATGGCCACGGTGCCCGATCTTGTGGACGACTGCGTTCAGGCCGGCGTCAAGGCAGCCATCGTCATCTCCGCAGGGGGCAAGGAGACCGGGCTAGAGGGCCAAAAAATGGAGGAAAGGATTCTGGAGCGGGCCCAAAAGGGCGGGCTTCGCATTCTGGGGCCCAACTGTCTGGGCCTTATCTGTCCCGGAAACGGAGTCAACGCCAGCTTTGCCTCCCATACGCCGGATGTGGGCAAGTTGGCCTTCATCTCCCAGAGCGGGGCCATCTGCACCTCCATGCTTGACCTCTCCCTGCAGGAGAAGATGGGCTTTCGGTACTTCATCAGCATCGGGTCCATGCTGGACATCGATTTCGGGGACCTTATCGATTACGTAGGCAGCGATCCCCAGGTGGAGAGCATCCTGCTGTACATTGAAAGCCTGACCAATATCCGCAAGTTCATGAGTGCGGCTCGCGGCGTGTCTCGGCTCAAGCCCATTGTGATCATCAAGTCCGGCAAGAGCCCGGCCGGAGCCAAGGCCGCTTCTTCCCACACCGGGGCCATGGCCGGCGAGGACATCGTCTACGATACCGCCTTCAGAAGGGCCGGTGCCGTCCGGGTGAGCAGCATCGGCGATTTCTTCCGCTGCGCCGAGCTGCTGGCCAAGCAGCCGCGCCCTCGCGGCCCCCGCATGACGGTGCTCACCAACTCCGGAGGGCCCGGCGTGATGGCTGTGGACGCCATCTCCGAGTACGGCCTGCAAGCCAGCACCTTGAGCCAGGAGACCCTGAGCCGGCTGGATCAGGTGCTCCCCAAGCACTGGAGCCGGGGCAACCCCATTGACATCCTGGGGGACGCTACTGCGGAGCGCTATGTTCAAGCGGTAAGCTGTCTGGAAAAGAAGGAGGTGGACGGTCTGCTCATCATCCTGAACCCGCAGGCCATGACCGATCCCGGGACGGTGGCTGAAGAGCTTACCAAGGTGCTGGCCAAGAAGCCCTTTCCGGTGCTCACCTCCTGGATGGGCGGCCAGGATGTGGAGAAAGGCATCGAGATCTTCAACAACGCCCGCATTCCCACCTATGCCACCCCGGAGGACGCCATCAAGTCCTTTATGTATCTCCACAGCTACGCCAAGAACCTGGAGAAGCTCACCGAGATACCGGACCGCACCCCCCGCAAGCTGAGCTTTGACCGGGACAGGGCCAGGGAGCTCGTGCACAAGGGTCTCGACCGGAAAAGCGGCTGGCTCACGGAAGCCGAGTCCAAGCACCTGGTCCAGGCCTACGGCATTCCGATCAACCGCACCGAAGCTGCGGCCAGTGAAGAGGAGGTGGCCAAGCTGGCCAAGGAGATGGGCTATCCTTTGGCCATGAAGCTCCTGTCCCTGGACATCACCCACAAGACCGAGGCCGGAGGCGTTCAGCTCTATCTTCGCAATGAGGAGGAGATCAGGAGCGCTTTCAATCAAATCATGGACTCGGCCCGCAGCTACGATCCCCAGGCCGAGATCCTCGGCGTGACCCTCCAGTCCATGGTCAAGCCGGAGCTGGAGCTTCTGCTGGGCGCTAAGCAGGACCCCAACTTCGGTCCGGTCATCCTGTTCGGCATGGGGGGCATATTTGCGGAAGTTTTAGAAGACCGCAATCTCGGCCTGCCGCCCCTGAATCACCTTTTGGCCCGGCGCTTGATCGACGGCACCAAGGTGTCCCGCCTGCTGCACGGGTACCGCAACCGGCCCGGTGCCGACATGCCCCTTCTAGAGGAGGCTATTATCAGGCTCTCCCATCTGGTGACCGATTTTCCGGAAATCGCCGAGCTGGACATGAACCCGCTGGTCATTGAGCAGGGCAAGCCCATGGCCCTGGATGCGAGGGCCTTTGTCCAACCGGCAAGAGTGCCTTCGCCGCAGCACCTGGTCATCAGCCCCTATCCTTCCCAGTATGAGTATCCCCGGGTGGTCACTGACAGCGGCGAGGAGATCACCATTCGCCCCATACAGCCGGAGGACGCCTCCTATATTGTGGAAATGTTCGAGACCCTGTCCCCAACCAGCATCTACTACCGCTTCTTCCGGCCCTTGAAGACGCTGCCCCACGACATGCTGGCCCGCTTCACCCAGATCGACTACGACCGGGAGATGGCCCTGGTAGCTATGCGCCGTACGAATGGCCGGGATCAGATGGTCGGCGTGGCCAGGGTGACCGGCCATATCGACGGCAAAAAGGGGGAGTTCGCCATTCTGGTCAGCGATCCCTGGCAGGGGAAAGGGGTGGGGGAGGAGCTTCTCAAGCGCTGCCTGGACATCGTACGAGATATGCACATGGAGCAGGTCTGGGGCCTGGTGCTGCGCAGCAACTCCGGCATGCTCAAGCTCGGCGAGAAGCTCGGATTCCGCAAGAAGTGGCTCTCCGAGGAGGACGTCTTCGAGCTGACCAAGGATCTCGTCTGATTAGTGTAGATTAGTGGAGAAGAATCAATGGCTTGCTTCTTTTTGATCAATCCAAATAAGTCAGCGCAGCCTCCGGCTGCGCTCGTATGAAACTCGACTTCCAACCCCTCACCCGGCACTCAGTTTGACTTCAATCTTTTTCCATTTGAGACTTTACAACTGAGCAATTGCTATTGTTCAAGCTTGTGCTGAGA
>CAZQPF010000004.1:13126-92940 GCA_964595165.1 uncultured Desulfohalobiaceae bacterium | reverse complement strand
GATGACCGGAACGTCCAGAATATCGGCCTGGAATTGCATGAGCAGCTCGTTGGCGACCATTCCTCCGTCCACCTTGAGCTTTTTGAGCTCCACTCCGGAATCCTTGTTCATGGCCTCGACAATATCCTTGGTCTGGTAAGCCGTGGCCTCAAGCACAGCCCTGGCCAGGTGATTCTTGTTTGCGTACCGGGTCAGCCCGGCTATGATCCCTCTGGCGTCCGGCCGCCAGTAGGGGGCCAGGAGACCGGAAAAGGCCGGGACCACATAGACTCCCCCGGTGTCCTTGACCTGGGAAGCCAGATCCTCCACCTCCCTGGCATCCTTGATCAAACCCAAGTTGTCCCGAAGCCACTGCACCAGGGCTCCGGCAATGGCGATGGCCCCTTCCAGGCAGTAAGATGGCTTGCGGCCGCTGAACTGGTAGGCCAGGGTGGTCAGCAGGCCGTGCTGGGAGGGGATGGGATCGTGTCCGGTGTGCATGAGCAAGAAGCATCCGGTTCCATAGGTGTTTTTGGCTTCTCCCGGCGCAAAGCAGGTCTGCCCCACAAGAGCGGCCTGCTGATCGCCCACCGCTCCGCAGACCGGGATGCGAGCCCTGAAGGGACCGTCTTCCGAGGTCGGACCCCAGGATGCACTGTCGCTGGAGGGCACGATCCGGGGCAGACCGGAAACCGGTATGTCCAAAATATCGAGAATCTCCCGGTCCCACTCCAAGCTATGCAGGTCCATGAGCATGGTCCGGCTGGCATTGGTCACGTCGGTCACATGGGCTCCGCCTTTGGGCCCTCCGGTCAGCCACCAGATGATCCAGGTTTCCATGGTGCCGTACAGGGCATCGCCTTTCTCGGCCGCCTGCCTGGCCTGGGGCACGGCATCCAGAATCCACTTGATCTTGGGACCGGAAAAATAGGTCGAGATCGGCAGGCCGGTGGTCTCCCGAAAACGGTCCTGCCCTCCCTCGGCAATTAGTCTGCGGCATATCTCATGGGTCCGGGCGCACTGCCAGACAACGGCGTTGAAAAAGGGGCGGCCGGTCTTGCGGTCCCAAACCACAGTGGTTTCCCGCTGATTGGTGATGCCCACGGCAGCCAGCTGCGACCCCTTGATTCCGGCCTTGGCCAGGGCCCCCTGGATGACCTCCTGGGTATTTTCCCAGATTTCCATTGGGTCGTGCTCCACCCATCCGGGGCGGGGAAAGATCTGCCGATGCTCCTTTTGATCCAGCCCTCTGATCCGGCCCTCCAGATCGAAGATGATGAACCGGCTGCTGGTTGTTCCCTGGTCGATGGCTCCGATAAAGTCTGCCATGGCTGTTCTTCCCGGGTTAATAAAGTCAGCTTTGCCTCTGGCCAGGCTAACTTATTGGGGTTTTATTTGAAAAGAACCTAAAGATCCAGATCGTTAAGCAATTGGTTGCTTGGTCATCGTGACCAGCTTGACCCGGCACTCAGTTTTGGGATGAATAGCTGGAGCTTATGCAATCAACCCATTATATGGTTCCATGGATACCCCGAGATAATTTCTTCAAAACCGAGTGCCGGGTGGATCAAAGAAGAAACCAGCTGAGCAGCGGCACCCTCTATTCGAACCGGGCCACAAGGGGTTATCTTGGCGAGTGTCCCCTCCTTATGCCCAGGAGGGGACTCTTAAGCGACTGATCTTGCAATCAAGAGGGGCCGTTTTAGTTGCGCCAGGATTTCAGGAGCTCGTCATAGGGCATGGTCTTGGGCTCTTCGTCCGGACGCTCCGCCTTTGGCGCACCTGGCTGGCTCAGCCAGTACTCCCTGGATTTTTCCGGATTCAGCTTAGGGGAGTACTTGGCCAGGCGCAGCTTGCCCATCAAATCATCCATCTTGTTGGCCAAGTTGTCCATAGCCTCCTGCGGGGTGGCCTGCCCCGTGGTAACCAGGGAGATGTTTTTCCACCACTGCTCGGCCAGAAGCGGGTAGTGGGGAACGTTGGGTCCGGAGTCGGTCCACATATGCTCCACCGGCGATTTGTAAAAGGTTACGATCCCGCCGTAGGTCCCTTTTTCCTCCTCTTTGGCCAGATAGTCGGAATGCACTGTAGACTTGCGGACCGGAGTCCTTCCCACCAGGAACTTCTTCAGGCTGACGGTCTTGGAGACGCAGAACTGCGCCCAGAGCCAGGCAGCAGCCCGATCGTCGCCTTTGACGCTGTTTTTGAGAATGGTCCAGCTGCCCGCATCCTGGTATCCAACCTTCATGCCTTCGTCCCAGTATTTGCCGTGGGGAGTCGGGGCCACGCGCCAGACCGGCTTGCCCATGGCATCTGTTACCGGGCTCTGGGCAGAGTTGAAGGCCGGGTCTGAAAGCCAAGTGATATACTGGAATATACGTTGGGCAACGTTTCCTCGAGCCGGGGTCGGGCCGGCCTCGGACCAGGTCATGGAGGCGGCGTACGGCGGGGCGTACTCCTTCATCCACTCCACATACTTGGTTGTAGCGTACACCGCTGCCGGGCCGTTGGCTGCACCGCCTCGCTTGACCGTAGCCCCCACAGGGATCTTGTTCTCCACCCGGATACCCCATTCGTCCACCGGGATGCCGTTGGGCAGACCCTTGTCCCCTACCCCGGCAATTGACAGCCAGGCGTCGGTGAACCTCCAGCCCAGGGAAGGCGACTTTTTGCCGTAATCCATATGGCCGTAGACTGTCTGGCCGTCGATCTCCTTCCCAGTAAAGAACTCGGCTATGTCTTCATAGGCAGCCCAGTTAACCGGGACCCCCAGCTCATAGCCGTATTTTTCCTTGAACTCCTTCTTGAACTTCGGGTTGGTGAACCAGTCGTACCGAAACCAGTAGAGGTTGGCGAATTGCTGGTCCGGGAGCTGGAGCTGGTTGCCGTCATAGTCTTGCCCGAACTCCAGGTTTAGAAAATCGTCCAGGTCAAGCATAGGATTGGTAACCTTCTTGCCCTCGCCTTTCATATAGGCGTTTAAGTTCAGGGCACTGTCCAAGCGGAGGTGGGTCCCGATCAGGTCGGCGTCGTTGACGTAAATATCGTAGAGCTTGCGATTGGTTTGGATCTGTCGTTGGACCCGGTCCACGACCTCGCCTTCCCCAATGATGTCGTGGGTGACCTTGATTCCGGTGATTTCATAGAAAGCCTGAGCCAATACCTTGGCTTCCCATTTGTGGGTGTTGATTCCCTCGGCTACGGACTCGATCTCGGTTCCTTTGTAGGGCTCGGCTGCCTTGGCAAACCATTCCAGCTCTTTTTTCTGCTCTGCCTTGCTCAGGACCGAGGGCTGAAAAACCTCAATCCATTTTTCAATGGGCTCCTGGGCCAGGAGCAGAGCCGGAAGCATCAAGGACAGAACGAGCACCAAACAAAACGTTTTCGCCATGGTCTTCAAAGACATGCGGACCTCCTTGGCTTAAAGGATTCATGGACACATTGGATGCCAACGAAATGTCCAAAACCGAATGCAGTTCAGATCTTGTCTCACCTCCCTATGTGGTTGATTGCGGGCTTACAGGCGTGAGCCTGGAGCTGTTGCTTCCTGCCAGGCCGGCCAGACCCTTACCCCCAAACGCCTTCCACAGTGAACCAAGCCAGAGAAATGCTCAGAGGGATCCATAAAGCCGTCTGCCCCACAAAGGCAACGTAGAGGAGAAAGATGGCGATCATGGAAATGACCCCGATAAAGAAGCGATCGCCTCGGGTAGTGGGGATGGGAAAAAATCCTTTGCGGATAGTGGAGGGGGAGATCATATCCCAGACAGCCATCAGGGCAATGGCCCCAAAAAGGCTGCCGATGGCCAAGCCGCTGGGCAGGGTCCAATACATCCAGGAGGTGTTTTGCACAATCCAGTCCCACATGCTTAGACCCTCCCCAAGGCAAAGCCCTTGGCCATGTAGTTGCGCACGAAATAGACCACGATGGCCCCAGGGACAATGGTCAACACGCCTGCCGCAGCCAAAAGCCCCCAACGCACGCCTTCGGCCCCGATACCCACGGTGAGGGTGACTACCACCGGCTTGGCATTGGTCACAGTCAGGGCTTTGGCCAGGATAAGCTCAATCCAGGAAAAGGTGAAGCAGAAAAAGGCGGCCACCCCCACTCCGGGGGCAACCAGAGGGAAAAATATCTTGCTGAAGAAGCGGGGAAAGCTATACCCGTCGATAAAGGCGGTTTCATCTATTTCCTTGGGAATTCCGGACATGAATCCTTCCAGAATCCAGATGGCCAGTGGGATGTTGAACAGGCAGTGGGCCAAAGCCACAGCCAAGTGCGTATCGTAGATCTGCAGGGTATAGTAGAGCTCTGTGAAGGGAACCATGAATACCGCTGCCGGGGCCATGCGATTGGTCAACAGCCAGAAGAAGAGATGATGATCCCCCCTGAACCTCCATCTGGAGAAGGCGTAGGCGGCAGGAATGGCCGCAACGAGGCTGATGACTACGTTCATGCAGACATAAATGATGGAGTTCAGAAAGCTGTTCCTCCATAAAGGGGAAGTAAAGATCTCCACATAGTTCTTCAAGGTGAGATCCCGAGGAAAAAAGGTCAGCCCTTTGAGGATCTCGTTGTCGGTTTTCAGCGAGGTATTTACCATCCAGTAAATGGGTATGAAGAGGGCAATGAAGTAGAAAATCAGAAATATGGTCTTTTTCTTCATTTGTTCTCTCCTTTACCGATATTGGTCATCAGCTGAAAGAAAAGGTAGCTAAAGACGATAACAATGAACAGATAAACGATGGATGAGGCCCCTGCGTACCCCAGCTCGTAAGACTCGGCCTTTCTGGCCACATGCAAGCTCAGGAAGGTGGTCGCATCTCCCGGCCCGCCTCCGGTGAGCAGAAGGGGCTCAGCGTAAATCTTGAAGGAGTCCATGAACCTGAGCAGAACCCCGATGATAAGCACCGGCCTCAGCTTGGGGAGGGTGACGTAGCGGAAGGTCTTCCAGTTCGAGGCTCCGTCGATTTGCGCCGCCTGGTAGAAGGCATCCGGAATCGCTTGCAGCCCGGCGTAGCACAACAGGGCCACCAGCGGGGTCCAGTGCCACACATCTAGGAAAAAGATGGTCAGAATGGCATCCATGGAATGCAGGGAGGCGTTGTAGTCATAATTCAGCAGGGCGAAGAACTCGGGAACCACGCCAATAGAGGACTGGGTAAACACTCTGGCTATGATTCCCACCACATTAAAGGGAATCAATAGGGGGATGCCCAGCAGAACTAGGCTCAAGGCCACCCCCTTGCCTTTTTTGGGCATGGACAGGGCAATGGCTATGCCCAGGGGGACCTCGACCACGAGAATCATGAGGCTAAAGACGATCTGCCGGCCCAGGGCCTTGAGAAAGGCCGGATCCCTCAGGACCTCGATGTAGTTCTCAAAGCCGACGAATGTTGGGGCAGATCCGGCAAAGATGTAGTGCAGTGAGTAGTTGATGACCGTCATCAAGGGAATAAAGGCACTGATGGATAGGAGGACCAGGGCGGGGATGAGGAAAAGCCAAGCTCTGTTGCTCATGTCTTCTGACCTCGAAAGAGCTTCAAAGGGTTGGAAGCAAAGCGTGATGTGACGACAACTCAATCCCAGGCGGCGAGCATGTAAATAACCTCCGGAACATGCCGCTGCTCTTTCCGGCTCTCCGGTCTAGACCACACGCCGGTCCTGGAGAAAGATATTGATCCTGTCTTCGGGGAAAAAGAGATGATGCTCCTGACCTTCCGCTACGGGCATTGATTCCGGAACTCGGGCCTTGATCCTGGTTGATCCCTTGATATAGGTCACAATCCAGTAGGCTCCTGTGTTCTCAATGACCTGAACCTGGAAGGGAACCGTGCTCTGTCCGGCAGCGGAATGAACCTGGATGAACTCCGGCCGGATTCCCAGCTGAAAGGAGTCGCCTGTGCTCTGCAACCTGGAAGAGAGCTCCTGGCTGAGAGCCAAGCTGAAGTCCTGAAACACCAGCTTGCTGTCCCGAAGCGAGCCATCCAGGATATTCATCCCGGGGCTGCCGATGAAGTACCCGATAAAAGAGGTCGCCGGCTGGGAATGCAGCTCTTCCGGTGAGCCCTTCTGGACCAGCCGCCCGTCCTTGACGATGGTCACATCGTCGGCAAAGGTCAGGGCCTCGTGCTGATCGTGGGTCACGTAGATCATGGTTTTCCGCAGGTTCTTCTGCACTTCCTTCAGCTTACGGCGCATGCTCCCTTTGAGCTTGGGGTCGATTACGGTCAGGGGCTCATCCAGGAGAACCGCTGTGGTATCCTCCCGAATAATGCCCCGCCCAAGCGATATTTTCTGCTTTTCGGCTGCATTGAGCTTGGCCGGCGGGTTGGACAGGTAGTCCTCAAGATCCAGAACTTCAGCTGTCTCGATCACCTTCCTGCGTACCTCATCTTCAGGCCTGCCCTGGTTGCGAAGGGGGAAGGCCAGATTGTCATAGACATTCATGCTGTCATAGACCACCGGAAACTGGAAGACTTGGGCTATTCGCCGCTTGCTGGGCGAGTAGGCGGTGACATCCTGGTCATCAATGAGCACCTTGCCCCGGGAGGGGCGGAGCAGGCCGGAAATGATGTTCAGTATGGTCGTCTTGCCGCACCCCGAAGGGCCCAGCAGGGCGCTGGAGCTTCCGTCCTCCCAGCAAATGCTCAAATCTGAAACAGCATAGGTTTTTCTGTCCTCCGGAACGGAGGGAGGATCGTAGGTGTGGGATATGTTCTCCAGGGTTATTCTGGCCATTGATGTCCTCCAGTCATAGGAGACTACTCGGGACCGATAAGCGGATATGCCTTTGTGGCTCACTCACCGCTAAAGGTCTTGAGTACGAGGCTTTTGGTTTGTTTTGAGTACAAGAACAGCCTGCTGGGGTCCATGTACACCGTGATGCTGGTTCCCACCGGATAGCGTACGACCTCCTGCATGAGCATGACAAGCTGCAGCTGCTCGTGCTTGAGGTGAAGCTCGGTGTCTGATCCGAGCTCCTCGGAGAGCTCCAGGGTTGCCTGGAAGGGGATCATGTCCTTGCCCACTGCATGGGTGTGCAGGTTGTAGGCGCGGACGCCGACCAGGTACTCCTGCTCCTGCAGCCTGTCGGCAAAGGGAGTGGCGTCGATGCGGATTTCGTCTGAGATCTGGAGCAGAGTTCGGTCCCCATCTCTTATAACTCTGGCCTCCATAATGTTCATGGTCGGATAGCTGAAGTAAGCCCCAACCTCAACCTGCTTCGGCTTGCGGTACACCTGGTCAAGATCTCCGTATTGGAGAAGGCTTCCGGATTCGAAGTAGGCCACATGGGTGGACATGGACAAAGCGTCGACCGGTTCCGGAGTGGCGTAGACCACCACCCCCCCTTTTTGCCCCAGGATGGTTTTCAGCTCGCCACGGAGCTCTTCCCGTAGCTTGTAGTCGAGGTTGGCCAGGGGCTCATCCAGGAAAATGAACTTGGTGTCCTTGGCCAGGGCCCGGGCTATGGCCGTCCGCTGTTTCTGACCTCCACTGACCTCTTCCGGGAAATGCTTCAGAATGCCAGTCAAGCCCAAGAGCTCAGCCGTCTCCCGAACCCGGCGGTCAATCTCCTTTTTGGAGTATTTTCTTTTGGAGATGCGTAAGGGGGAGGCAATATTCTCAAAAATGGTCAGGGAGGGATAGTTGATGAACTCCTGGTAGACCATGGCCACGCCTCTTTTCTGCACCGGAACCCTGGTCACATCTTGATTATCATAAAAAACGCGTCCGGAGTCCGGCTTTTCAATGCCGCACAGGATGCGCAGGAGGGTTGTTTTTCCCGCCCCGGTTGCCCCCAGGAGGGTAACGAAGGCGCCGTCTTCAATGTCCAGGCTCACGTTGTTCAAAACAGGCTTGTTATCGAATGACTTGGAGATATTCTGTGCTGCTATTCCCATTGGGGCACCTCTTATGAATACCGGGTCAATCCTGGTACAGATCTGCTTGACCTGTCGGCCTGAGCCCTTTTTGACAGGACTGGATAGCCTTATAAGCCGACGCAATGGCCACACCAGCCCCGCATTTCAAGCGCATCCAATCCTGATGGGCCAGGATGGAGCCGGCAGCGTACAGATTGGCATACACCGGCTTAGCATTCCCTTCAACCGGCCGAAACTGATCATCCACCTCAATGCCGGCCCGGTTGACCGGATGCCCCCGGGGGTCGAAAAAATCCTCCCGATGCCACTCTGCCCGGGTCTCGGGCTGGTGAACCGGAAGGTTGAGCAGGGACTCCCTGATCCTGGTCCTATCCGCTGTCAGGCCCTGGCCCAAAAAGCGGCCCGTGGCCAGAAGCACGGCTTGGCTCTTAAGGACAATCTGTTTCATCGGCCCCTGGACAGTCACCTGGAACCAGCCTTCGGCTTCCTGGTGAACGTCGGTGACCCGGGTCTGGTCAAAGGACCGGATGAAGGGCGAGCCGTCCGCCGCCTGCTTGAGGGCCTCCTTCAGGCGCAAGCCAGGGACCGAGGCCGGCAGGGTGGGGATTTCAAAGATGCGGATCTTGAGGCGTTCTTCCAGCTCCTGATGAACGGTCTGGCCGGAGCTCAGGCCCAGAATGGCGGGGAGACCCAAAACCCGGTCTTTCCCGATCAAGGGCTTCAGGGTCAGGGCCAGCTGCTCCCTGGTCTGGGGAGACTCCAAAGAATGGGCCAACAGCTCGGTAAAGATCTCGGCCTTGGACTGGCTTCCGGGAAAGGTCAGCCTGGAGGTTCGCAACCCGGGCCAGAAGGGCTTGAGATTCGAGGCCACCAGCTTGGCGCTAAAGTCTTTGAGTCCGTGGAAATCAACGATCAGCCCCGGTGGTTTCTTGGCCCTGTCCCGGATTCCGGCCAGCATGGTGGCCGGAAGCAGATAGGTCGGCTTGAGGGTCCCCAGCGGTCCCACAGCCATGATGTTTTTTTCGCCGTCCCCGGCATAGGGTAGGCCCTGATCCCGCAAGATGGACACCAAGAGGTTCAAGGCCTTTTCAATATCTTCCTTGCCGATCAGGGTGTAGGGGTGCCTGGGCAGGAGGTCCGGCAGATGGTCAATGGCCTTCCAGGGCTGATCGCAGACCGGGTGCGTTTTCCAGGGCAGGACACCGAAGAGGTCCAGCATTCCGCTGGAAAAAGCAGAAGCGCCGGTGGAGCCGACAACAGCTGTTTGCACAGAGCGGGCAGCCGCGAAATGAGCTGCGGACATGCCGGCCAGGCCGCTGCCGATAACAGTGACCTGGGTGGTGAGGACCTCAGGATTGTCCATGCCCGTCATCCGCCTGATTGAGCTCAAGGCCGAAAAGTCCGCAGTGGATGGCTTCGGAGAGCTCGGCCTGGGCCAGCTGTCCATCCCAGAGCACAGGGCGCTGCCCCACCCATCTGCTGCCAAGAAATTTTTTGATCTCTTCCAGACCTTGGGGTCCGGAGTACCGGTTGTGATCCACCATGGAGTTGGTCAGGCGGACCGAGCAGAAGGCTCCTTGGCAGGCCCCTTTGCCCAGCCTGCTCCGAAGCCGGAAGGCATTGAGCTCGGCGTATACATTCTGCTCCTCCAGGGCCTGCAGGATGTGGTCAAAATGGCTCTGGGGAATCATTTCACATTCGCAGAGCACAAGGTCGTCAGGCTTGCCCGTTTGGAACCAGCTCTTGGAGGAGCGGCCGGGCTGAGCCCATTGTCCGGACTGAGACGAGGGCAGTTGAAGGATCTCGGTTTGACAGGGAGCATGGAGACCGAGCTTTTGGGCCGCCAGATCCGCAGCCTTTTCTGCCATGAGCCGAAAGGTGGTCAGCTTCCCCCCGGTCAAGGTTATCAGGTTGGGGCACCCGTCAGAGGCATGATCGATCAAGGCGTATCCGCGGCTGACTGTCCTATCCTCAGAGGTTTCCCCGGAGCTGAGCAGCGGCCTGACCCCGGCGTAGGACCGGACGTAGCGGGTGGTCTCCAGGGCCGGAAGCATGGCCCTCCCCTGTTCGATAATGGTGTCTACCTCGGCAATGGTGGGCTTGATGGCCTTCAAGTCCGGCATGTTGACCGCAGTAGTTCCCAAGATGGACACCGTCCCTCCGGGGACCAGGATGTCCCCATCATGAGGCCAGCGGAGACGGTTTACCACCTGCCGGGTGAGTCGAGTGCCGGTCACGGCCAAGGTGCCTTTGGAGTACATCATGTCCAGGGATAGTCCAGCCAGCTGCAGAGTCTGTCCGGCCCAAGCCCCGGAGGCGTTGACCACCAAATCCGGATGAACCAAGCTCTCAGCCCCGGTCAG
This sequence comes from uncultured Desulfohalobiaceae bacterium, assembly GCA_964595165.1. GTDB lineage: Bacteria > Desulfobacterota > Desulfovibrionia > Desulfovibrionales > Desulfothermaceae > CAZQPF01. Next base: position 82,711 of record CAZQPF010000004.1, on the reverse strand, counting down.
GGTGTTCTGGAGGCGAACGGCGGTGACCCCTCGGTCCGGCTCTCGCTCCAGAGCGATCACCTGATGATGGCTGCGATAGACGGCTCCGCCTGCAATGGCCTGGGAGATATTGTCCAGGGAGATCTGAAAAGGATCTATGCTTGCATCATTCACAGCAAAGGCGGCAATGAGGCCTGGAGCCAGCCCCGGCTCCATTTCCCGCGCCTGCTTAGGCTCAACCGGGGTACAAGGTATCCCTGCCTGCTCGCAGGCAGTGGGGAATTCGGAGATATAGGATTCGTCATCGCCGGGTACTGCCACAAAGAGCCCGCCGCTGTCTTCGATGCAATGGGGGGCGATTCGTCTGAGGATCTGAGCTTCTTCCTGACACTCCCGGGCCGAAACCGGATCGGAGCACACATACCTGGCTCCGCTGTGCAGCAAGCCGTGATTTCCGCCGGAGGCCCCGGCATTGATGTCCCGCTGCTCAGCCAGGATGCAGGAGATGCCTCTCAAGCTCAGGTCACGGGCCAGACCAGTTCCGGTCACCCCGCCGCCAATGATCAGGACCTGGGTCTGCACGCCCTCTCCTAGCTTTCAGTTTCGAAAATGCAATGCGAGCCAACCGGGTATCTGTGGATTTCCCGGAGTGGTAAATTTTAATGTTTCAAACATCTCACAAGGCTAACGACCTGTCAACATTCTTTTTCGAATTACAACACAGCAAGGGGCAGGTAATTTTCGATTGTGAACCCAACAGGGGTGTGCTAAGCCTGAAAAAAGCGGGCTTGCTCTTGCCTACGATCACGGAGTAGGAACAGGAAGGTTTCAAGGAGGTCCGATGTCCGGCACAGACACCTTGCACAGCGATAAAGGCGACACAGCGCGGGGCAGAGGGAACGGTCAAAAGGCCAAGCCGGTTCTAAAACGGCATCAGTCCATACTCGAGCTGGTGAACACCTTTGGCTTTATGTCCATTGAGGATCTGGCCCAGCGCTTTTCCGTAACCCCTCAGACCATCAGGCGGGATATCAACGCCATGGATAGGCAGGGATTGCTCCAACGCTACCACGGCGGGGCAGGAATACGTTCCAGCGTAGAGAACGTGGCCTACACCACCCGCCAAATCCTTTGCCTGCAGGAAAAGAAACGGATCGCCCGGCAGGTGGCCCAATGCATACCGGACCAGGCTTCCTTGTTCATCAACATCGGGACCACCACTGAAGAAGTAGCCCGGGCCCTCCTGGATCATACCAAGCTCCGGGTAATCACCAACAACCTGAATGTGGCCATGACCCTCTCGGCCAATCAGAGCTTCGAGATCATCGTAGCCGGAGGGCTGGTCCGCAGCCGGGATATGGGAATCATCGGAGAGGCCACCATTGACTTCATCAATCAATTCAAGGTCGATTTTGGAATTATCGGCATCAGCGGCATTGATGAGCAAGGCTGCCTTCTGGACTTCGACTTTCGTGAGGTCCGGGCCGCACGCGCCATCATGGACAACTCCCGCCAGATCTTTCTGGTCAGCGACCATACCAAGTTCGGACGCAACGCCATGGTCAGGCTGGGGCAGCTCAGCGAAATCCAGGCCCTGTTTACGGACAGAAGGCCGCCCGATCCCCTGCTGGAGATAATGCACAGCCACAAGGTGACCTTGCATATTGGTTAAGAAAGGTGAGGGAATGAAATGCTGGTTATCCTGATCAGTTTCGCCTATGCCTTTGGATTTGCTCTGACCCGCATAGGGCTGCCCCCGATGGTGGGCTTCCTTGTCGCCGGTTTTGCCTACAACATCGCGGGATTCTCCCCGCCTGCCGGTCTGGAGCTGGTTTCCGACCTCGGCATTACCCTGCTCCTGTTCTCCATCGGACTAAAGCTGGACGTCAAAGGCTTGCTCAAGCCAGAAATATGGGGCAGCGCCACAGCCCAGATGCTGTTCTCCACCTTGGTCATCTGCGGCGCCCTCTTTCTCGGTCAGCAGGCCCTCCAATCCGAGCTCCTTGATCTTTCCTGGCCCGCCCTTGCTGTCCTGGGCTTTGCCCTGGCCTTCTCCAGCACGGTCTATGCCGTCAAGGTCCTGGAGGACAAGGGGGATATGACCACCCTGTACGGCAGGATCGCCATCGGCATCCTGATAATGCAGGATCTGTTCGCTGTGGTGTTCCTGAGCCTTTCTACGGATAAGGTGCCCAGCATCCTGGCTCTGAGCGTGCTGGCCCTTCCTTTGCTCAGGCCGCTCCTGTACAAGCTGTTGGATCTTTCCGGCCGAGGTGAGCTCTTCATTCTCTACGGCCTGTTCCTGGCATTGGGCGTCGGGGCGGAGTTCTTCGCTTTGGTGGGGCTCAAGCCGGACTTGGGCGCTCTGGTGGTCGGGGTGCTCATTGCCGGGCATCAGCGGGCTGGTGAGCTGTCCAAGGCCTTGTTCGGGTTCAAGGAGCTCATGCTGGTCGGATTTTTCCTGTCCATAGGCATGACCGGGCTGCCTACGCTGGATATGCTGGCAGCCTCGCTCCTGCTCTGCCTGTTGCTGCCCATCAAGTCCGGAATCTATTACCTCATTGTCAGCCGCTTCGGCCTGCGGGCCAGGACCTGCTTGTTCTCCTCCCTGACCCTGACCAACTTTTCCGAATTCGGGCTCATAGTGGCCTCCATTGCCGTGGCCCAAAAGCTCCTGCCCTCGGAGTGGCTCCTGGTCATGGCCATGACCGTGAGCATCAGCTTTGCCCTGGCCTCACCCTTAAGCTCTCTTGCCGAAAGCATCTACCAAGGCCTCGGACCGTGGCTCAAACGCCTGGACCGGAAGTATTGCCACCCCAGGGAGGCCCCCGTCGATCTGGGCCGGGCCAAAGCCGTGATCTTCGGCATGGGGCGCATCGGCAGCGGGGCCTATGACGAGCTGAAAGAGCATTACGGCAACGAGATCTGCGGCGTGGAGCACGCCCCGGAGAGGGTGGACGCCAACCGCTCCCAGGGGCGGAACGTCGTTCTTGGAGATGCCAATGATACCGAGTTCTGGCTCAAGCTGAAAAAGGATGTCGATTTGGAGCTCGTCATCTTGGCCATGCCCAATCACCAAGGCAACGTGTTTGCGGTGCACCAGCTGCGAAATATGGCCTTTGACTGCCAGGTGGCGGCCATCGCCAAATACCCGGAGGAAGTGGAGGAGTTCTCCGAGCTGGGCATCTGCACAGCGTACAACATGTACGAGCAGGCCGGAGCCGGATTGGCCAGCCAGGCTCTGCGGGGATGCCTGCTTAAGGAGTAAATGCAGATTGACACCTTATCTGATAATTGGTATACCAAATACCAAAACTCAACTCTTCTGTATTGTACTACCATCTCGGCAGTCAAAATCTTTGCATAGCACATTGTTTTTATTGATGATATTCATGAGCTCGCTTGGCTGTGATGGCTTTGGATTTATCTCTTCGACTTTTTGCCTTAACTGTGAACCGTAAACTGTGAACTCTCAAGTACCATGAAAGCCTGCGATATTTCCCACACCAATAACGGCACAGCCAGTTCCCGGCTAGGGCCTGTAAATCAGCCCAAATCCTTGAAGCAGGTTGCTTATGAAAGCCTGCACCAGGCCATCCTTTCAGGGCTCCTCGTCCAGGAGAAAGTCTACACAGAAAGGGAGCTGGCCAAAACGCTCTCCATATCGAGAACTCCAGTCAGGGAAGCCCTGCTTGAGCTGGCAGCAAAGGACCTGGTTGTTCTGGTCCCGAGGAAAGGGGTGAAAGTCAAGACCTTTCAGCGAAACGATTGGGAGGAAATTTTCGAATTAAGGCAAGCCCTGGAAGTTGCTGCCGTGGAAAAAATAACTGGAAATGTGAGCAGCCAAGACATCCAAGCCATGAAGTCGATTGTTGAACAGCAACGCATCTGCCAAGCTCATGACGACGGTGATGGATTTCTATACCAAGATCGCCTCTTGCACGGAATGCTGTGCGAATTAACCGCCAACCAGAGACTGATCAAAAGTTACACCGACCTTCTGGATCTGATCCAGGTCATGGGGGTTTACCCTTTGCATGAACCAGGGCGCATGAAGGAAGTTATTGAGGAACACCTCGCTATTATTGAAGGTATCCAAAGCAACAACCCGTCCCTCTCCAGAAAAGCCATCAAATACCACCTCACGATCACACAGCGCAAAGGGCTTAATTTTTGCTGAATTCCGATCTTGTTGATTCATGTCTTAAACTCGAAACTTTGGAGGTTACCATGAAAAAAATGAACAGGCTCTGGCTGATGGTTGCGGTTCTGCTGACCTGCATCGCAGTCACGGGTTCTCCAGGATTTTCAGCCGACAAGGAGCTCAGGATTGTGGGGAGCTGGAGCAGTCTGACAATGTTCAATAACTTTGAAAAGCCCTTCTGGACTAAAGAGCTCCCTGAGGCCATGGATGGCGAGCTCACCACAAGCATAACCTCATTGGGACAGGTCAACCTCAAAGGCCCTGCTGTTCTGCGCCAGATGGATATGGGAGTCTTCCATGTGGTGCATACTGTGGCCGATTATGTAGTCTCAGACTCACCTGAGCTGGCCGGACTCGATCTGCCAGCCCTAGCTCCGGACATTGAAAAGGCACGAGAGATAGCTGATGCTTACCGACCAATCGTCGCCAAGTACTTGAAAAAGAATTTCAATGCCAAGCTGCTCAGCATAGCGCCCTACCCGGCTCAGGTCCTTTTCAGCCGAGATAAGATAACTGGCCTGGAGGACCTCAAAGGCAAGAAGATCAGGGCCAGTGGGTGGACAACTGCTGAGTTCGTCAAAGCCCTGGGCGCTACCGGAGTAACTCTGTCCTTTAGCGAGGTGCCCCAGGCCCTGCAGCGCGGAGTTGTGGACTGCGCTATCACCGGCAGCTTGTCGGGATACTCAGCCGGGTGGGGTGAAGTCTCCGACTACATCTATCCTCTGCCTATGGGAGGATGGGATCACGTCATCGGATGCATGAACCTGGACACCTGGAACAGCTTCAGTGCAGAAGAGCAGCAAACGATCCAGAATCTCATCAAGGAAAAACTCGAAGAACCGGCCTGGAAGGTGACTGAGGATGAAACTCGCGAAGGAGTGGCCTGTCTGACTGGCCAGGACTGCCCTCATGGCGAGCCCAATGAGCTCACCGAGGTGGAAGTGACCGAGGAAGATCTCAAAAAATCGCGGAAAATCCTTCTGGAAAGCGTTCTGCCAGCCTGGTCGGCCAAAGTGGACCCAACCGTGGTCAAGGAGTGGAACGAGACCATCGGTCAGGTTGTGGACCTGAAAGCCAAGTAAGAGGCTTCTGTTCGATGCGCAGCAGGGGCATGCCCTGCTGCGCATTGTTAGAGACGGTCCCGATGGTACGACTGTGATTAACGAGCCAAACGTCAGGTACTACCCATGCGTACTCTCCTGAGACACACGGAGCGATTTTCCAGGGCCTGCGTCTGGATATGCGGCATTCTTCTCATTGCTACAGCATTTATGATTGCTGTTGAAGTCCTGTTGCGAAAAGTGTTTTCCATCTCCATGGGAGGTGCAGATGAGATTTCAAGCTATGTATTGGCTATCACCTGCAGTTGGTCTTTTGGATATGCTCTGTTCCAGAAGGCCCATGTTAGAATAGATATCCTCTACATTAAGCTTCCACCCAAAATGCAGGCCATCCTGGACTCTATAGCCCTGGCCATGTTTTTGATCTACATGTCCACGTTCTCGTTTTTTGCTTTTCAAGTCCTGAAAAGGTCGGTAGAGAGAGGATCCACCGCAAACACACCCCTACAGACACCGCTATGGATTCCCCAAGGCATTTGGTTTTTCGGCCTTGTCTTCTTCACCTTGATCATTCTCATCATTCTTGCATGTTCAGTGATTTTGCAAATCAAAGGACAGACATCATCTGCCTTGAGCCTGGCTTCCAGCGCAACAATTGAAACAGAAAAAGATCTGTAGCAGCTTCGAGATAGCAAATCATTCCGGCAGGTAATACTTATGCCAATTGTCATCGCTCTGCTTTTGCTTCTTTTCCTCCTGCTTCTCAGTATACCTGTAGCAGCTACTCTCGCCATCCTCGGCTTTTCCATCGGAAGCATTTTCTCCCCTTTTCCTCTTTACAAATCAATAGGGGAAATATCCTGGACAGCAAGCACAGATTTCATCCTCCTGGCTATTCCGCTTTTCGTGCTCCTGGGTGAGATCCTGCTCAAGGCCGGCATTGCCGAGAGCACTTATAAAGCCTTGGACCGCTGGCTGTCTTGGCTGCCCGGGGGGCTCATGCATGCCAATATCGGAACGAGCGCCATGTTTTCCGCGACCTCAGGCTCCAGTGTGGCAACTGCAGCTACTGTGACCACAGTTGCCTTGCCCCAGGCCAGAAAGCTTGGCTACAATGAAAGCCTGTTTGCCGGCTCCATTGCCGCTGGCGGAACCCTTGGAATACTCATACCGCCCTCCATCAATCTCATTGTCTATGGTTTTCTGACCAACACTTCCATCCCCAAGCTTTTCATGGCTGGAATCGTTCCCGGCATTCTTCTCTCCCTTATATTCATGCTCTGCATCTTGTTGCTCTGCTGGATAAAACCGAGCCTTGGCAGTGCCCGAAAGCATGCCACCTGGAGTGAACGATTGCTTAGCCTTAAAGATCTCCTCCCTGTGCTTGGCATCTTCTTCATAGTCATCGGCTCCATCTATGCCGGGTATGCCACCCCAACGGAATCTGCAGCCCTGGGGGTCCTCACGGCCCTGGCCTTGGCGGCATCTTATGGCAAATTGAGCCGGCGGTTCTTCCAGGAGGTCATAGAGGGCACCATGCGCACAACTGCGATGATCATGATCATCATCACAGCCGCATACTTCTTGAACTTCATTCTGGCCTCCATCGGGCTGACTGAGCGATTGACAAACTTTCTTGACCACCTTGGGCTGTCACCCGTGGGAATGATGGCGGTCATCATCTGCATCTATATCATCCTCGGGTTCTTCATCGAGACTCTGTCGCTCATGGTCATCACCATTCCAATCATTGCCCCAGTGGTCATTAACTTGGGCTTCGATCCCATTTGGTTCGGCGTCCTGCTCATTCTGCTCATTGAAATGGCCTTGATCACTCCCCCAGTCGGTCTCAACCTCTATGTAGTTCAAGGTGTCCGACGCAAGGGGACCATCTCTGAGGTCATGCTCGGCAGTCTCCCTTTTGTGGCCATGATCATCATGATGGTCATCCTCATGATGATCTTTCCAGGGCTTCCGCTGATCCTGTCCTCAACCCTCGTGGGGTAATAACTCAGCCGGGGTTGCCCTGGGCAAGATATGCCCCGGCCATGAATGAACGTGAGCAGCTAGCAATTTTTAACAGCTCAAAGGGATTGATATGAGCAGCCAAGCAGGCCTGACATTCACCATTATCTCCAAAAAAGGACAGCATACACTACAGATTGCTTTTCAGCACCTAGTCGTTGCCGGATGGGTGGGCCGTGACGAGGCTGCAGTACAGAAGCACATTGAGGAGTTGGGGAAACACGGAGTCCCGGCCCCAACAAGAACCCCGACATACATGCACCTGAGTCCTAACCTGCTGACTTCCTCGGAGTCGGTTCAAGTCATCAGCCCATACTCCTCAGGAGAGGTGGAAAGCGCCTTGATTCGACATGACGGGAAGCTGTACCTCGGGGTAGGAAGCGACCATACAGACCGAGAAGTGGAAAAATACGACATTCCGACCTCAAAGCAGATGTGTGCCAAGGTCCTGGCCCCGATTGTCTGGGAATATGAAGAGGTGGAATCACATCTGGACGAGGTGGTCCTGCTCTCCTGGACGAGAAAGGCTCAACAAGATTTGTTATACCAGGAAGGCCGTCTGGGCATGAACATCCGTCCCAAGAACCTTTTGGACGCAATGCCAACCCGGCTTGAAAAAGAGAACCTCTGTCTCTTTTGCGGAACACTGCCTACTCTGACTGGAATCAGTTATGGAGAACGCTTTGCTTTTGAGATGCAAGATCCAATCTTGAATCGGAGAGTCAGCCACGAATATGCTGTGCACATTCTTCCGCAGCATGTATGAGCTCAACACTTCAAGGACAAAGGAGACCAGTGTGACCGATTCTTCCACCACTGCTCAAGCCTTGCGAAAAGAAATCAGAAATGGAAAATGGAGCGGGCAGACCTCTGGAGCAGCAACTGGGTTTGTCCAGGCCAATCTGGTAATGCTTCCCAAAGACCTGGCCTTTGATTTTCTGCTTTTCTGCACACGCAACCCGAAACCCTGCCCCATCCTCGATGTTCTTGAACCGGGACAAACAAGTCCGGGCATTGCACCTGATGCAGATATTCGAACAGATCTTCCCAAGTACCGGGTATTCAGGAATGGCCAGCTTGAAGAGGAGCGAGAGGAGGTCATTGACCTGTTTTCAGAACAGACCGTGACCTTTCTGATTGGATGCAGCTTTTCTTTTGAAAAAGCCCTGATGGAGGCGAACGTGCCTGTCAGGAATATTGAAGAGGGCAAGAACGTCTCCATGTACACCACGAACATACCTTGCCGTTCAGCAGGCCCCTTTGCAACCGAGCTGGTGGTCAGCATGCGCCCGATGCTGCCCCAGGATGCTATCCGAGCCGTGCAAATCACCACCAGATTCCATATCACCCACGGAGCGCCTGTCCACATGGGAGCCCCGGAAAAAATTGGCATCAAGCACCTGGATCGGCCCGACTTTGGAGATCCGGTCACAATGAAGCCAGACGAAATCCCCGTCTTCTGGGCTTGCGGGGTGACCTCCACCCTGAGCGCCTTGTCCGCCAAACCTCCCCAGGCTATCACTCACGCCCCAGGGCACATGTTTGTCTCTGATCTCAAAGATCAGGATATGTCCATTTTCTAACTGGCCTATTCCAACAAACGCAACATCTTTAAGCAGAAAGGACTTCATGCGACTCGGCTTAGCCCAAGTGGAACCATGCGACGATCCGGAGAGAAACCTTGAAACAGCCAGGCAGATGGCAGCCGAGGCTAAAGATAAAGGTGTTCAGCTCCTTGTTTTTCCTGAAATGTTCATGGCTGCGCCAGACAAGTCTTCTGACCTGCCGTCCTTGGCAGAAAGTTCGAACGAGCCTTTTGTTCAAGGGTTGAGGCAAATAGCAAGCTCGCACCTGCTCTGTGTAGTGGCTGGAGTGTGGGAAGCCATTCCGGATCAAAACAAGGTTTACAACGCCTTAGTGGCTATAGATCATCAGGGCCGCCTCCTAGAGGGCTACCGCAAAGTCCACCTCTTTGATGCCTTGAGTGTGGCTGAAAGCACGGTCATGAGCCCTGGAGACGCCCTTCCGCCTGTTTTGAAACTGGCCGGCATTTCGACGGGTATGGCCATCTGCTACGATCTTCGCTTCCCTGAGCTTTTCAGATCACTAGCCAGCCGCGGGTCCGAGCTGATCCTGGTTCCCGCAGCCTGGTACAGTGGACCGTTCAAAGAAGACCACTGGCTGACCTTGCTGAAGGCTCGGGCCATAGAAAACACCTCCTATGTCGCCGGAGTCAGTCTCACTGGGCCCCGATTTTGCGCCAGGAGCTCGATCGTTGATCCGTTTGGGGTCGTCATTGCCTCGGCAAGCGAGATACCGGAACTGATAACCGTTGACCTATCAAAGTCCAGAGTGGAGCAGGTTCGTTCCAAGATGCCCACTCTCAGCCACACCAGACCAGATCTTTTTTCCTGAAGGAATATGACGGAAATCGGATCCCCAAAGCGACTGCTCTTCGTCTGCAGCGCCAACGCCTCCCGCAGCCCAACAGCTGAATCCCTCCTGCAGGCTTCGGAACGGAAGAGGTCCTGCTTGATGTGCTCTGCATAGAGGTCTTGCAGACGCCTGGCGGAAGTGGCAGGGGTCATTGGAGCCCGGTCCGCAATACGTCCCTGGCTATTGAAATACAGAGCCCCTCTATACTCTGAAGGGCATTTCTCATAGCCCCGGACCCAAGGCGGAGGCACCTTAAACCAGTGCTATCGTGGGTTTCTGTGATGCCGGTTCGCTTCACAGTGTAGTCCAGAAGCGTGCGCTCATCGATAGGTATTTGGTTTCGAGAAGCAATCGACTCACTCATAATGCTCGCAGCATGGCATCAAACATTGTTGGTTGTGGTTCATGCTGGATAAAAGCGCCGCCATCCAGGCAGTCCAAACCAAGCTGGACAAGCTGCCCTGCGGACATGCCCTGGACCTGAGAACCTACAAGCGGAACCGCTCGGTGATCATCCTGAAGCAAACCGAAAATGCCTATCGCATCATAGAAGACGGGTTCAGCCAGCAACGCTTCACCGTGCCGGCCGCCAAGCTGAAAAAGACGCTCCAGAAGCTGCTCAAGAAGGAGTTCCCCCGAAGCCGCAAGGTCCGGCTCTACGACCTGGGCCCCTGGGATGAAGCGCAGGATAGCCCTCCCAAGCTGAAAAAGCTTTAACCGATCCCATGCTCATAAGATCTCCGGATATCATAAACCCCTGGCACTCAGCTTCATGGTTTCTATAGATATCAATCCTGATATCGTGCCACCCACGCGGATCGAGCCCCGCCGGCTTTTTGTCCAGGCCTTGGATCCTGCCGCAGGGGCTTTCCTTTTGCAGATAGACCATCCTATTGCCGACTCCGATTATGTATCGCCCGTTGTCCCCGACAAGCGCATTGAAGTGGACATATCCCTTGATGATCTTGAAACGGGCTTGCAGGGTGTAGTTGGACCAGTCCCTTCCCTGTTCCAGCCGGGCCCAGTAGTGGCCTTGCCCCTTGAGAAGCGTCAGACCTTCTTCCTGGGTGAAGTACCATCCCGGCTCCAGCTGCCAGGATTGAGCGCTCTTCTCCGTCAAATCATCTGTGAGAAGAATCGTGGCCGCAAACGGATACAAAAGTTTCCTCTGGAGGTGCATCTTTTCCCGGTTGGGTTGCATCACCTTCTTGCGCTGCAGCTCCTGATTCAGGGGCTTCATCTTCAGCTCATTCGAGGTGGGATAGGCTGTCCCGGAGAGACAAAAAGCCATGCCGAGAACCATCAGGGCGGTAATGGATGCTCTGATGCGCATGAAGCCTCCTGGATGAGGATGGGCAAACCAGACCTATAGTACTCCTCTTTGTATTGAATCCTTATATGGAGAGGATTGTCAAGCTCGTGCGGAAAAAATGCACGGTCAGCGCCCCTCCTTGAGAAACAGGCTGTGGTACTCCGGCTCGGTCAAGTGCTTCTTGAGCAGGGTGAAGATGAACTGCGCAACATCCTCTATCTCCTGATCTGAAAGCCTCTTCACCAAGGTTTGCAAAAGGGCGTCGTCGGAGAGCTTCTGCAGATAGCAGATGATCGTCTTCTCGTCGGTCTTCCGGTCCAGACCCAGGGCCAGGAAATCGTCGCATTGCTCTACCAGATCATGGGAATGCCGTTTCATATGCGTCCCTTCCTGTTGGTTTTTCAGATTGAGGTTATCTCGACCTGGCTCTGATCGTTCGGGCCCTGCCGTCGCTCATGGCGGTCGGCTCAAGTCGCTTGATGCTTGCATTGGGTGTGACCGGCTTTTTCCCCGGACCCTCCCTCCCCCCCTTCAAATTTTTGGTTTCCCTTCCCGGGCTCTGTGAAGTAAGCTGGACCGAGCAAAACGGAGAACATTTCCGTGTGCCCGGACCCGATTATCGAACATGAGGACACAGCAGACAAGGAACCTGACGGAACGCCTTGCCCGGGGCTCAAGCCTCTTGCCCCTTGCGCTTTTCCTGGGGGCTGCGTTTCTGGTACCCCACACTGCCGCTGGGGAGTCCTATCGCTGGGCCTGCCCCTGGATCCCCATGCTCCAGGTGAACCTCTCCTTCGTGATCGATGGGCTCAGCGTGCTGTTTGCGCTCATCATCACCGGCGTGGGGTTCTTCGTCACCCTCTATGCCGTGGACTATCTGCACGGCCAGGGGCATACCGGCAGATTCTTCCTCTTCCTCCATCTGTTCATGCTCTCCATGCTGGGGCTGGTCACTGCGGACAACCTGCTGGCTCTGTTTGTGTTCTGGGAGCTGACCACCCTGTTCTCCTACCTGCTCATCGGGTTCGAGCACGAGGCTGCAGAGTCCCGGAAAAGCGCCCGCCAGGCCTTGCTTGTGACCGGGGCCGGGGGCCTAGCGCTATTGGTGGGCTTTCTGCTCCTGGAGATGGCCGCCGGGACCTACGAAATATCGCAGATGGTTCCCATGGCGGCTTCCCTGCAGAAACATCAATACTACCCTGTCATCCTGGTCATGGTCTTTCTGGGGTCTTTTACCAAGTCGGCGCAGTTTCCCTTCCATTTCTGGCTGCCCAAGGCCATGGCCGCGCCCACGCCAGTGAGCGCCTTCCTGCACTCGGCCACCATGGTCAAGGGAGGCGTCTATCTGCTGGCCCGGCTCCATCCCGTTCTGAGCGGATCCCCGGCCTGGACGGCCACGCTGGTCCTCGTGGGAGCCGCAACTGCGGTTCTGGGGGCCTTCACAGCCCTGGGGCAGTCGGACCTGAAGAAAATCCTGGCCTACACCACGGTCTCGGCCCTGGGCATCATGACCATGTTCCTGGGCGGGCAGCTCGCCCCGTCCCTGATGGCGGCCATGACCTTCCTGCTGGTGCACGCCATCTACAAGTCCGCCCTGTTCCTGATTGCCGGAATCATCGATCACCAGACCGGGACCCGGCAGCTGGAGCAGCTGAGCGGCTTGGCCCGTTCCATGCCATTCACCGCTCTGGGCGCCTTTGCCGCGTGCTTCTCCATGGCCGGGTTCCCGCTTTTCTTCGGGTTCATCGGCAAGGAGATCATGTACAAAGGCGCTCTGGCCGAGACCATGATGCCCAACTTGACCGTGGCCGCGGCCGTGCTGGCCAACGGCCTGATGACCGCTGTGGCCGGCATCTTCCTTATCGGTCCCTTCCTCTCCGGACCGGTCCGGCACCGCGAGCCATCTAGCGAGGCCTGCGCCAGCATGTGCGGCGGGCCTCTTTTGCTGGGAAGCCTGGGAATCTTCTTCGGCATCTTCCCGGAGTTCGTGGGGCAGTACCTCGCGAGCCCCGCAGTAAAGGCCATCCACGCCCACATGGAGCAGGTCAAGCTGCAGCTGTTTCACGGAGTGAATGCGCCCCTTCTACTCAGCGCCCTCACCCTGGCCCTGGGCACTGGCCTGTATCTCCACCGGAAACTGGTTAACCGAGTGGTGAACCGAATATTCCTGGCCGCAGGCCTGGACGGCTCACGGGTATACGATGCGGCGATCGAGGGGGTGTCAGCAGCGGGCAGGTTCCAGAACCGCCTGCTGCAGTCCGGCTCCCTGCACTGGTACTTCGCCATCGTGGTGACAACGTTTGTCCTCCTCACCGGCTCCAGCTATGTGCAAGGCCTGGGGGCGCTGCCGGAGATCAAGCCGCCGGAGCTGGCCCCTAGAGAGTGGCTGCTCCTGCTGGTGCTTCTGGCGGCCGTGCTCACCACGGTGACAACCCGCTCCGTTCTCCTGGCCATCTGCGCTCTCGGTGTGACCGGCGCAGTCATCGCCATGATCTTCCTGGCCTACGGCGCCCCGGACCTGGCCCTGACCCAGCTGCTGGTGGAGACCCTCACCGTGATCATTGTGTCCATCATCCTGCTGCGGCTACCCGGCCTGAGTGGCAGCAGAAGAGGATCCGGAAGAAGATGCTTCGACGCTGCTCTAGCTGCAGGCACGGGCCTTTTGGTTACCTGTCTCGCGCTAGCCGCGCTTTCCTGTCCGCTGGACCGCTCTATTACCGAGTTCTTCGAACAAAACAGCTACCTTGCGGCCCACGGCCGCAACATCGTGAACGTGATCCTGGTGGATTTCCGAAGCCTGGACACCCTGGGCGAGATCATCGTCGTGGCCACCGCGGGTCTGGCCGGTTTCGCCCTCATCAAGAGACAAGGGAGCCAGATCCCGATGCAGTCCCTGATCCTGAGCACGGCCACGCGGATGCTGGTGAGCATCATCCTGGTTTTTTCGGTGTACCTGCTCCTCCGGGGCCACAACGCCATCGGCGGGGGATTTGCCAGCGCCCTCGTGGCAGGCACAGGGTTCGCGCTGTACTCTATGGTTGCGGGCAGCACCGCTGTCAGGCGGGCCATCCGGATCGATCCCCGGGGGCTGATCGTCGCCGGGCTGGTCCTGGCCCTGACCTCCGGACTCATCGGCATCGCTGCGGGGAATCCCTTCCTGACCGGCATCTGGTGGTCCCTTGACCTATTCAACGCCCCCGAGATGGCTCTGGGCTCGCCCCTCCTCTTCGATATCGGGGTGTTCTCTATCGTGATGGGCACCGTATTGACCCTCATCCTGTCCCTGGAAGAGAGCTGATATGGAAACCGCACTGGCCTTGGTCATCGGCATCATCGCCGCAGCGAGCATCTACCTCATGCTCTCGGGCAACCTCATCCGCTTCATCTTCGGTCTGGTGCTGGCCACCAACGGGGTGAACCTCCTCATCTTCGTCTCCGGCAGGCTTTCACAGACGAGGCCCCCGCTCATTCGTGAGGGCGCCGCCGTCCCGGCCGGACCCGTGGCCAACGCCCTGCCCCAGGCCCTCATTCTCACCGCCATCGTCATCGGATTCGCGCTGCTCTCCTTTGTGTTCATCCTGTTCTACCGGACCTACCAGTCCCTGGGAACGGTGAATACCGAATCCATGCGGGTGGCGGAGCCGAGGTGCACCGAGCCGGAAGCCCGGGAAAGGCCAAGCCGGGACCCGGACGGTGCCCAGCTGCCGGAGGAAGGGCCATGAGCGCAATAGTGGTGCTTCCCGTCATCCTCCCCTTTGCCGTGGCCGCGGCCACCTTATGGCTACGGGACGCCCCGAGATGGCAGACGCGGATAGGCATTCTCGGCTCGCTCCTGCATCTGGCGGCCGCTGCAGCGCTTTTCCACCGAGTGAGCCAAAGCGGTATAAAGACCATGCAGGTGGGCGACTGGGCTGCACCCTTCGGTATCACCCTGGTGGCTGATCATTTGAGCGTGGTCATGATCCTGGTCACAGCCGTCCTGGGGCTATCGGTAGTGGTCTACTCCAGGGCCGAAATCGGTCCCGAGCTCCTCAGCGAGGGGTACTGCCCCCTGCTGCACATCCTTCTGGGCGGGGTTTGCGGGGCTTTCCTCACCGGCGACCTGTTCAACCTCTACGTCTGGTTCGAGGTCATGCTCATGGCCTCCTTCGGGCTCCTGGTGCTCGGTCGAGAGAAGCGGCAGTTCGACGGCGGCGTGAAGTACGTAATGATCAATCTCTTCGCCACGCTGCTCTTTATCACCGGGGTCGGGCTGCTCTACGGCATGACCGGGACCCTGAACCTTGCCGATCTGCACCTCGCCGTGCAGGAGCTGGACAACCGGGCCTTGCTCGCGGCCGTGGCCGCCATCTTTATGACCGCCTTCGGAATCAAGGCAGGCCTCTTTCCGCTGTTCTTCTGGCTGCCGGTGTCCTACCACACCCCGCCCGCAGCGGTGTCCGCAATCCTGGCCGGCCTCTTGACCAAGGTGGGGGTCTACGCCCTCATCCGCCTCTTCTCCCTGGTCTTCCTCTTCGATGTCGCCTACACGCATGGGCTGCTCCTGGCCGCGGCAGTAGCCACCATGATCACCGGGGTGCTCGGGGCGGCGGCGTTTAACGAGTTCCGGCGGATCCTCTCCTTTCACATCATCAGCCAGGTGGGCTACATGGTGCTGGGGCTGGCCCTGTTCACCCCGCTGGCCCTGGCGGGATCGGTCTTCTATCTCCTGCACCACATGATCGTCAAAGCCAACCTGTTCCTTATCTCCGGGTTTTCGGCGCGCATATCCGGATCCTTTGAGCTGGGGAAGCTCGGGGGGCTGTACCGCAGCCACCGCTTTTTCTCGCTCCTGTTCTTCATCCCTGCTTTTTCCCTGGCTGGATTCCCGCCGCTGTCCGGCTTCTGGGCCAAGCTCATCCTCGTCCGGGCCGGCCTGGAAACCGGAGCCTACTGGGCGGCCGCAGCAGCGGTGCTCGTCGGGCTGCTCACCGCATACTCCATGAGCAAGATCTGGGCTGAAGCCTTCTGGAAGCCGAGACCTGACGTCGCAGATCCCAAGGAGGTCGCGCCTACGGATCGCTCCCCGGACATCTGGATGCTCCTGCCCGTGGCCGGTCTGGCCGCTCTCACCCTGATCATCGGCCTGATGCCCGGACCGTTTCTGGAAGTTGCCGAGCGTGCGGCTCAGGAGCTGACGCATCCCAAAATGTACGTAACCGCCGTGCTGGAGAACAGATGAGCCCTCTCTTCCTGGTCAACCTCCTGTTGGCTGTGGGATTTTCCGTTATCATGGACCAGCTTAGCCTGGGGGGCCTCATTGCCGGCTTTCTCATCGGCTACGCCGCCCTCTGGATCACCCGGCCCCTGTTCGGGTCCACCGGCTACTTCCTTCGGGTGGCCCGGCTCTTCAGGCTGGCGATTACCTTTGTCTGGGAGCTCATGGTCTCCAACTTCCGCGTGCTCTGGGACGTGATCACCCCCACCCATTTCAGCCGGCCGGCGGTGATCGGCGTGCCCCTCGACGCCCGCTCCGATTTCGAGATCATGGTCGTGGCCAACATGATTTCCTTGACCCCTGGCACCCTGAGCCTGGATGTCTCCGAGGACCGGAGAACACTCTACGTGCACGTGATGTTTGTTGACGATGTGGAGGCCGCTCGGGCCCAGATCAAGGAGCGCATTGAAAAACGAGTACTGGAGGCATTTCGATAATGGGTGCAGAAAGCGGGCTTGTACATACAGCAGGGCACATCACCCTCATCATGCTCACCCTGGCTATCCTGATCGCCTTTGTTCGGCTCTTCATCGGCCCGGATCAGGCCGATAGGATCGTGGCCCTGGATCTGATCTCCTTGCTCATCGTGGCCGACCTGGCCGCTCTGGCCGTGTTCACCGGGCAGGAAACCTATCTGGACGTGGCCATCGCCTATGCCCTCATCGCCTTTCTGGGAACCGTGGCCCTGGCCCGATTCCGCGAGCGCCTGGCCAAGGAGCGAGGGGGACGGGAGAACCTGGTTGAAGAGGAGGAAGAATGATGGAGCTGCTCACAGCAGGACTTATGCTTGCCGGCGGAATGTTCTGCCTCCTGGCCTCAGTGGGCATGCTGCGCTTGCCGGATACCATCATCCGGATGCATGCGGCCACCAAGGCCGGGACACTCGGATCGGGGCTCATGTTCCTGGCCCTGGCCAGCCATTTCATGGACCTGAGCACAACTCTCAGGGCCGCTGCCGCAATCGTCTTCCTTCTGCTCACCGCCCCGGTGGCGGCGCACCTCATCGGCCGCGCTGCCTACTGCACCAGGGTGCGGCTGTCGGAGCGTACCCGGATCGACGAGCTGGCCTATACCTGCGACTGGGCCGAGGAGGAAGAGGCTGAAAATTGATCAGCAGGCGGCCCATTCCCTTTGGAACAGAGAGACTCGAGCGGTGCGATCAAGCGACAGAAGACTACGTGGCCAGAGGCTGCGCTGACTTGAGATACCCCGCTCAGTCCAGGTCATCTTCCTCATCGAGATCATCAAACATTGCCAAGGCCGCTTCAGCCATGGCCAATGCCTCCATGGCCGTCTCTGAAACATCGTCATCGTTATCCTCAGCCACATGAAGCAAGAGCGGCTGGGATCTCATGGGCTCGAGTGTTCCAAGGGCCTCGATGGCTGCCAAGCGAAGGTCTTTGTCCGTCTTCTTCGAAGCAGCCATGGAAGATATGTGCTCCCAGGCCTCTGCGATCTCCCAGTTTCCGGCTGCACATACCGCATGATAGTGAATCTCCTCTGAGGGGCTCTTGAATGCATAAGGATCCTTTTGACCTTTTTCTCAAGCAGTACTCCCAGGCGGGGCTGGCCAAGGAGATCCCGGTCTTCGGCCCGGCCTTCTCCTTTTCAGTCCCGCTATCTGGGGGTCTGAGCAAGGGTAAAAACCCTTGCCTACGTTCACTTTGAACCGGGAAACCAAGAACGGAGCTCACACCAGCCGGGTCAGAGCGAAGAATATGAGCAGCCCCGCTCCCAGCGGGACATAGATATACAGTCAAGGGGTGCAGCTCTTGCCCGCTTTCCTGGCCAGCAGGCCAGGCCGCCGATTACGGAGAGGATAATAATCAGTGTGTGCTCCATGGCATTCCTCCCTCACGGTGACGGGAATAATAGCATTCTTGTTGCTGTTCGGGAAAGAAAACTATGAGTTCACCCTCAGCCTATACCTCCTCTTAATGTAAAGCGCGGCAGACTCGATCTGGACAATATAGGCGATGGAGATGATCATATCCATCCGGGCTACAGGTTTCAACATTGCCGCAAGCTCATTGCATGACTTATCTGGCAAGTTCCTGGCGGGGCATTTTCGAGCCTTGTGAACAATGCCCCGCCAAGGATTGACTACCGTGTATCTCCCATCTTCTGCAGGGCCTGCTCCGCGGCTAAGCTTATCGGCTCCAGGCTCGGCTCCGAGGAGCAGTCTGGATTGCCTGCGCACATCAGGGTGGTGATATCGGTAACGGTTTTCTGGCCCAGGATGAGGGCGTTCACCGTGTCGATCTCCTTGGCCGGAGCTTCGCTGTCGCTGACGATCTGGCCTCCCAGCAGCCTTGTCGATGTCCGGTCGAAAACAAGCTTGATCAACCAGGGCTGCGCCCCCTTGATCATGCCGTGCTTGCTGCGCGACTGCACGGTGGCGCAAACCGGGTCGAAGCCCTCCTGTACGGCCGCGGACTCGGTCAATCCGGTAGCTGCCATGTACTTGCCCAGGAGCTTGACCATGCTATTGCCCAGGAGCCCGGGAAAGGGAAAGTCATATCCGGCAAGCCTCTTGGCGATGAAACGCCCCTGGATGACCGCCGGGCCCCGCAGCTGGATGGGAGTCGGCTTTCCGGTAAGGAAATGGACGTTGTTGATGCAGTCTCCCCCCGCCATAATATCCGGATCCGAGGTTTCCAGGTACTGATTGACCTTCACACCGAAATCGCCCATTTCGAGACCCGCATTTTTGGCAAGCTCCAGGTCCGGCTTGGCCCCCACATTCAAAAAGACCATATCCGCGTACACGCCTTCTCCTGTGGACAGCTCCACTCCGGTAACCCTCTGCTCCTCGCCAAGGATCCTTTCCACCTTCTGACCCATTCGCATGGAGATTCCGTTCTGTTGGAGATGCTCCCGGACCTGCTTTCCAAGCTCGCTGTCCAGCATCAGCGGAAGCGGCTCGTTGAGATACTCGATAACCTCGATTTCACAGTCCTTGAGATCCGATTCCAGAAGCAGGGTGCTCGTCTCCAGGCTGATGAATCCGGAGCCCACGAGCACCAGCTTCCGGGGGCGTTGGTCCGTGAGGAACTGCTTGATGCTCTCGGCATCCCTCAATGTCCTCAGAGTGAATACCCCGGAAAGGTCGTTGCCCGGTATGGGAGGAACTATCGGCTTGGATCCCATGGCCAGCACCAGCTTGTCGTAAGGGATCCGCGATCCGTCGGAAATCGTGACCAGCTTTTTCTCCGGATCAACATCCCCGGCCCTGCTCTTGATGAGCTCGATCCCGTTGTCCCCAAACATCCGGTCCGGGTTGACGATGGATTCCCCTGTGGCCTGACCGGCCACAACATGGGGCAGGGCTCATCTGACGATGAAGGTGTCCTCCTCCCTGATGAGGGTTACCTTGACTCCGGGCATCAGCTTCCTGGCCATCATAGCCGCGGGAGAGCCCACACCCCCTCCCCCTACGATGACTAAGCGTTCTCCGTTCTGCATGATCAACTCCTTGTTTTGCACAGACTATTGTCCGGTGCCGGTTTGTGGCATTTATGCCTCAGGGTCCTCGATCTCCTTCAGGCGCAGCTTGTGAGCCAGTCCAGCAGCAGAGGCTCAAGCCTGCTTGCGGCATCCGATCCTTGATCTAAGGCCACATTGGTTTCCCGCGCGCTAGCTGAAGGCTCCCTTAGCCCTCGCATGAAGCGGCTAAGCCTTGATAGAGCCTAGCTCGCATATCCTGTGAAGCAAGGGGAATGCCATAACCGCAATTTTGCTCCGTGGTGTGTTCCTGAAAAATAGAGGGAGCATATGTTCCAGGAATAACGCGAGATGTGTTTGTGCAGCGCCTGGTTGAGCCGGGTTCTGCGAAAAGGGTCTTTATGGTGGAGACAGGAAAGAATAGCCCCGCAACGTTACTGTAGCGTTACATAACGTTACACAAAATATGCAATGCACGAAATGAGTAACAGCTCCATCACCCCAAGCCGTGGTCCTTTTCGCCGAGCCTCCGTCCTTTTTCATGCTGTCCACATGCTTTCGCCTCTCTTGCTTCTCATCACCAGCCTGCCCCTTGCCCCTGCTTTCAGGTTGCAAGGGAACTCGGCGATGATTAGATGAACCGTAACCGTAATGGAGTAACATATAATAAGTGAGAATGAGCATGTTTCAGTTTGATAATTCCTACGCGCGGCTTCCAGAAGCCTTTTATGCCGGGGTGGCTCCGGCCAAGGTCCCCAACCCGGAGCTCATCAAGTGGAATGGCGATCTGGCGAGACAAATAGGGGCGCAGGCAGAGCACTATTCAGAACGGCAGCTGGCGGAGATCTTCAGCGGCCAACGTCTGCTCCCCGGTTCCCAGCCCATTGCTATGGCCTATGCCGGCCATCAATTCGGCAGCTTCGTGCCCAGGCTCGGGGACGGCCGGGCCCTCCTGCTGGGAGAGGTGCTGGATTCATCCGGGCGCCGGCAGGATATTCAGCTCAAAGGCTCCGGAAGAACTCCCTTTTCCCGAAGCGGAGATGGAAAGGCGCCGCTTGGTCCCGTCATGCGGGAATACATTGTCAGCGAGGCCCTGCATCATCTGGGGCTGCCCACCACGAGGTCCCTGGCCGCGGTCAAGACCGGAGAAACGGTCTACAGGGAAAGGGCACTGCCTGGAGCGATCCTGACCCGGGTGGCCTCGAGCCATATCCGGGTCGGCACCTTTGAGTACTTTGCCGCCCAGCAGGACCTGGACAACCTCAGGTTGCTGGCCGACTACTCCATCCGAAGGCATTACCCCGAAGTGCAGAACGATTCCCAGACCTACCTGCACTTTTTCCGCAAGGTCGGAGAGGCCCAGGTGGAGCTTGTGGCCGGATGGATGGCTCTGGGCTTCATTCACGGTGTGATGAACACGGACAACATGTCCCTAGCCGGGGAGTCTATCGACTTCGGGCCCTGCGCCTTCATGGATACGTTCCGTTTTCATCAGGTCTTCAGCTCCATCGACCAGTTCGGCAGGTATTCCTACTCCAACCAGTCCCAGATCGCGCTCTGGAACCTGTCCAGGCTCGGCAGCTGCCTGCTTCTCTTGAGCGAAGAGAGACCGGAAAAGGCAAGCAAGGAGCTGAACCAGGAGCTGGAAGCCTTTGGTACGCTTTTCGAGCAGAGGCATACAGCGAAGATGCTGGAAAAACTGGGCATCTTTGATGGCGAGCAGCCAAAAGACCGGGAGCTCGTTCAGAAATGGCTCCGCTATCTGGAAGCCGAGGAGCTCGATTATAGCCTGAGCTTTCGAGAGCTCGCCAACCTGGTGGATGAGGACTCAGGCTTCGATTCCTTTGCAAGAACCGAGGCTTTCCAGGACTTCTACCAACCCTGGCAAGAGCGGATTCGCCAGCAGGGCCTGGTGTCCGGGATTATCCAGGAACGGATGAACCGGGTAAACCCCGCGTTTATTCCCAGAAACCACAAGATCGAAGAGATCATAGAAGCGGGGCTGAAGGATGACTTCAGTCCCTTTCACGAAATGAACCAAGTGCTGCAAAGCCCATTTGAGGAGCAGGGGGAGCTCAGCAGCTACCAAGCAGCTCCCAAGCCGGAGGAGATGATCCAGGCCACGTTTTGCGGGACGTGATGAAGCAAAGGGAGCTTGCGCGCTCTCTGCGGTGGGCATCATCTCCTCATATCCTGGCTACGCCCAGGAAAAGGGTGTGCATGCTGACGATGAGAACCACGAATGCGGCTCGAGCCTGCTCCGAGCTGAGCCCTGGAAACCGGTACCCGATAAACCCAGTCGGGCATCGTCCGACACAGTCGCCGCATAAGGTGCAGGTCAAGCCCGGCCTGCCATTGTTCAGATCCCGGATCGTAAGAGCGCTTTACCGGCAGGCTCGAGAGCATAGACCGCACTGAGAGCATCCCGGATCGATACGCAGCTGCCATGGGCTCACCCGGCCCGCCAGGTTGCTGATGAGCCCTATGGGACAGATGACGGTACAGTGAACCATGTGTCCGGTCCGGGTGGAGATGAGCGCCATAACCCCGACGCCGGTCATCCCAAAGCCCAGAGCCAGCCCGATTGCCAGGCCAAGCGGCGCATTGGACCATATGAGCACAAGGGGCTCTTCGTGTCATCGGGCGATGGAGCGGCAGTCATCCCAGTCTGCGAATATGGGGCATTCCTGCGGGAAGAGAGCGATCCTGTCCCCGGAACGGAGCACCGCATTCATGGGCACCGCCCGGTGATTGCGCATGACGAGCTGCACCTCGCATTTGGAAATGTCCAGTCTGTTCAAGATATTGCCTACAGGCGCTTCGAAACCTTCCGGGACATCCTGCAGTCAACTGGTTGAGCCCTGAACTGCCGATCGCAAGGATCCGTAGGCCTAGACTTCTATCCGGGACATAGGTACATTGCTCCTTGATGGGCTTGTGTATGGCTGTTTGGCTCCCGGCATGACGCCGTGTTTCCATTCCTGGATCTCATCAAACGCCCCATCTCCCACTGACGTGAATCAAAAATCAGCTGAGAGCTCCAGACTCCTGTACTGCGAAGCATCAAGGATTAGGGAAAGAGAGTTCCAGCATTAGCAAAAGAGAAGATTCCCAAAACAGATTTCGGGCTCAGGTAAAAGCCGATCCAGATAAAGGGTTAAAAGGCGTGGTAATCGGGATACTGCTTATATTTACTGCCAAAATTAATTATCTTGAAGCGAGCCCGGTTTCTGAGAGCCTTTGGCAAAATATACCGCATGGCTTCTTCGGCTGATGGTTCCTTTACCAGCACTTCGAGCTGAGTCATCATTCATTCTCGGCTACGAAAGGGTCTTCAACTTCGAAATGGCCCTCCATCCATAACTCACCTAAGTTCGCCCCTTGATCGATAAAAGCCTCAATACCCAGTATATCTTTAACACGGTGTGCTCGGGTATAGCCATCCTTGCCTCTGTAAAGCACACGCACTTCTTCCGGGCGCAAAGGATTGATGAAAAAAGGCGAATGTGTAGTGACAATGAGCTGGGTTCGCTCTCCGGCTTGTTGGCATTCCTCTGCTAGTTCCGGAAGCAGACGCGGATGCAGATAGCTTTCCGGTTCTTCGATCCCGATCAGTCGAGGCGGGTCAGGATCGTACAGTACCGTCAGATAGGCCAGCAACTTTAAAGTTCCGTCAGAGGTGAACTTGGAAAGTACCGGGGTGGAAATGGAGTTGAAAAAAATGATTTTTCCTCTCAATAAAATGACCACTAAATCAGATTTGCAGAGACAAAGCTGACACTTGGAGAAAGATGATGATGAAAAACGGGAATGACTTTCTGGAGGATCTGGCCGGTTTCGCGCCCCGGATATATTGCAATGGAGACAAGGTGCAGGATTTTGTTAACCATCCCTTGCTGCGACCCGTGATCAACACTGCCAAGGCCACCTATGACCTGGCCCTGGAACCTGAAAACGCTGAGCTCATGTCTGCCTCTTCACCCTTGACCAGCAAACCGGTCAATCTTCTTTCTACCTTGTTTCAGGAAAATCAGGACCTGGTCAGGTCTGTAAAGCTTCGCCGCTGGTGGCAGAACCAGGTGGGCAGCTGCAATGCAGGCAGATGTGCAGGCACGTGTGTGGCCAATGCCATCTACCACGGAACGTATCTTCTGGATCAGGCCCAGGGAACGGATTATCACCAGCGGTTTCGCGAGTTCTATAAAGAAGTACAAGAGCAGGACAAGATATGTGCTGCCGGGGTAATGTGCGTCAAAGGCGACCGCAGCAAGACACCTGCGCAGCAGCAGGATCCAGACCTCTACCTGCGGGTGGTTGCAAGGGATGCAAAAGGCATTGTTGTGCGCGGGGCCAAAGCCCATCAAAGCAACGGTGCCCTGGCGCACGAGATCCTGGTGATCCCCTTGCGCCCCCTGGGAGCGGAAGAAGAGAATTACGCGGTTTCCTTTGCAGTGCCTAATGGCTCAAAAGGATTGATCCATGTCTGGCAGCATAACCTGCATGACTCCAGGCGGATGGCAGCCCGGGGCTGGGACTTGGGCAGCAGGGACTATGGCCTGGAATACCACGGGACCTGTCTGACCATATTCAACGATGTCTTTGTTCCTTGGCATCGGGTGTTTATGTGCGGGGAGTACATGCATTCGGCCCCTTTTGTGGACAAGTTCGCGGATCTGATACGCATGTGCGGAGGGGGATGCAGGCCTGGGGCTGTGGACCTGGCCTTAGGGGGCATGGCCTTGGTGGCTGAGTACAATGGCCTGGAGAAGGCCGGGCCTATTGCTGAAAAGTTGACCCATATCTCCCAGATGAGCGAGACAGGCTACGGATGCGCCCTGGCTAGTGCCTATGAGGGAACAAAAGAGGAGTCTGGCTTGGCCTTTCCTGACAGCCTGTATGCCAACGCAGCCAGGCTGAACGGCTCCTATGCCTTCGCAGAGGCGCATAAGTGGCTGGGGGACATTGCTGGAGGCCTGATTGCCACTTTGCCTTCAGAAGCGGATTTTGAGTCCCCAGAGATTGCCGACCTGCTGCAGAAGTATCTTCAGGGCAATAGGGAGGTATCTACCGCTGACCGGACAAGAGCCTTGCGCTTTGCAGAGATGCTGGGGGCCGGCGCAGTGCTGCACGGCCTGATGTGCGGCGGTGGCAGCCCTGAAACCCAGAAAATGGTCATCCGCAGGCACCTGCAGCTGGAGCACAAAAAAGCAGCGGTCAAAAGGCTCTGCGGGATAGAGGAGCAATAGCAGCCCATTTACCCAGAACATGCCATGCACGTAATGGGTAACAGCTCCATCACCCCAAGCCGTGGTCCTTTTCACCCAGCATCCGTCCTTTTCAATCAGGTCTTCAGCTCCATCGACCAATTCGGCAGATACCCCTGCTCCAATCAGGCCCAAATCGCGCTCTGGAACCTGTCCAGGCTCGGCAGCTGCCTGCTCCTGCTGAGCTCATGGCCTTTTAATTTCTACAGGAGGTTCAAAATTCTCTTTGCAGCTGCCTCCGGCTACGAGCCTGTCACTAAAGAGTCAATTTTTAGAGCTTGATCATCCCTTCCAAGTAAGGACGGCCTCGCCCGATCTCAGTGAATGGTCAGGCTTAAGCTGTCGTGAGCGCTGTTTTACCCGGAAATTGCACAGCTCCGTATGGCTATCTCGCAGTTTGGCATATTAGATGCAATAAGTGACCTTTATCCTTGTACAAAGCTTCAATTTTTCCCGCCTGCCAGCTGAGACCAGTTTCTAGCAAGGGGTATGCAGTAAATGGGTGTTTTGAATTTCAGGTTGAGAACCAAATCGATGCTGGCCTTGGTGGTTGCCTGTCTCGTAGCCCTGGCTCCGACCATACTGATTGGCTGGCATATCTTGGAAAAGGGCAAAACCCATTTCGGCCGGGCATATGCGGAAAATTTTACTTTGCTTAGAGCTCAGAAGATCAAGGAACCAGTAAGCCGTGAGCTTGCCTTGGCTCAACGTTTCGCTGATTCAGTCCTTCTCCGGCAATGGTTGATGGACGTAGATTCGCAAAGGAAAAGGTCCCGTTTCTTTCTGGAAGCGGACGGATATCAGGAGGCCTTTCAGGGCGGCAACTATTTTATCGTCAATCAGGAAACCCTGGCCTACTACTTCAACGGTCCGGACAAGACATACAGCCAATCCCCCCGCTATTATCTCGATCCGAACAATCCCGATGATGTCTGGTTTTTTACTACCATGGAAGACTTTGATACCTATACCATCAACGTCAATCCGGATGTCCACCTTGGAAACGTTCAGGTCTGGATAGATGTTATGGTCTGGAATAATGGCAAAAAGATCGGCATGGCCGGAACCGGGCTGGAGTTATCCGCATTCCTGGAAGAGTTCATCACCTCAGACGAACCCGGGGTGACTCCAATGATCATTGACGCCCAAGGCCTTATCCAGGCCCATCCTGACCAGAGCTTAATAGCTTACGGCTCAGGGGCGGAGGCAGATAATCGAAAACCTTCCTCTCAAGAGCACTCATCCCTGCAAACACTGTTTTCTGAAGCATCCGGAGCCGAAAAGCTGAACCAAGCCATGCAGAAGACACAGAAAGAGCCTGGAAGCGTGGCGACCTTCTGGTCAAAGTTGGACGGCACTCGACAAATTGTGGCACTGGCATGGATTCCCGAGCTCAGCTGGTTTGTGGTCAGTGCTGTGGATTTGCAGGCTGCGCAAGTCCTGGAAGGCACCTGGATCGGAATGGCGCTTGCCGCGTTGGCTGTAATGTTCGCAGTGCTGCTGTTGGTGTTTGGCTACGGAGTGGACAGGATCGTTTTGCGGCCCTTGAACAGGCTGCATCAATCAGCTACCGCCCTGGCCCAGGGGGATTACGATGTCTCCCTGCCCGCTACCGGAGCTGATGAGGTCGGTGATTTGACTCGGGCCTTTGCCGGGATGGTGGATGAGATCAAAAGCCACACCAGGGAGCTGGAAGATAAGGTTAAGCAGCGAACGAGCGAGCTGGAGGAGAAGTCAGCCCTGCTGCAGGATGCCAAAGAGAAGGCTGAGGAAGCGGATAAGGCCAAGACAGAGATCCTGAACAAGGTCATGGAAAGCATCCACTACGCCCAAACCATTCAGCAGGCCATCCTGACGAGTGAGCACCATCTCAAGGAATTGATACCGGAAAGCTTCTGCATCTGGCAGCCTAAGGACGTGATCAGCGGGGATCTCATTTGGAGCAGGCGGCAGGAGGATGGCTTTGCCCTGGCTGTATTGGATTGCACCGGACACGGGGTGCCCGGAGGTGTCATGACCATGGCCGCGGTTTCCGCCCTGAATCGAGTGGTCAATGAAATCGGAACTTCCGATCCAGCTCGGGTTTTGCAGGAAGTAAGCCGGGTGGTGCAGAAAATGCTGTCCAATCAGGATCCTTCCAGCTTTTCAGAGGACGGCCTGGACATGGCGTTCTGCGCCTTCTGCCGCTCCAAGGGAATGCTTTATTTCGCAGGGAGCAGATTAGGCTTGTTCCAGCTATCGCAAGGCAAGATCTCCGAAATCAAGGGCGATAGACAAAGCCTGGGCTACCGGTCCGCAGACCCTGATTACCCCTTCCAGACCCATTCGATACCAATCAATGTCCAGCAGTCCTTTTACCTGAGCACGGACGGAATGTACGACCAGGTGGGACAGGTTACGGGCCTGCCGCTGGGTAAGAAGCGTTTGGCCTCTTTCCTGGAGTCCGTTCAGGACAGAAGCATGGCAGAGCAGAAACGGGCCCTGCAACAGATGCTCGCAGAACACCAGGGCCAAGAGGAGCAAAGGGATGACGTCACATTGGTGGGCTTTTGCCTCAAGCCTTGAAGAACAGGAGAGAGCGGATATTGTATGCCTAACTCTCTGCACGGGCCAGACAGGAGGGCATAGTGACTGATCAGGAGCTTTTTTCCCGGGAGCACAATGTCATCGAAGAGGCAGAGCAGCTTCTGCAGTCAGAGGGCCTCAGGGACAATGCGTTATATGAGCCTTTTTGCGAGCTCTTGGAGGCTTATAAAAAGCTCTTTCGCCAGGCCAAACGTCTCGTTAAGATGGGCGACCGTATGCAAAAGGACCTCAATGAGCTAAACACCGAGCTGCACAATCATAAAGAGATTCTGGCCCAGATGTCCTATGTGGATGGATTGACCTCTGTTGCCAACAGGAGACGCTTCAATGAATATCTCGAAGAAGAATGGAACCGGGCCATACGCAGCGGATTGCCTTTGAGCCTGATCATCTTGGATGTTGATTTTTTCAAGCAATTCAATGACCATTATGGACATGGTGCGGGGGACGAATGTCTCGTGCTTATAGCCCAGGCACTAAGCACATGTATTAAGAGGAGCTCTGACCTCGTATCCAGGTACGGAGGTGAGGAATTCGCCGTGGTGCTTCCGGAAACAGGCTTCTCTGGCGCAAAGGGCCTTGCTGAGGACATCCGGAGAAGCATTCAAGATCTGGATATTGCGCATGAGTATTCCAAGATCGCCCCGCAGGTAACAGTAAGCATAGGAATTGCTTGTGCAGTGCCCACGGAAAAAGACGCGCATATGGAGCTTTTGCAGGCTGCAGACAAGCAGCTCTACGCAGCAAAAGGGGCCGGTCGCAACCAAATCCAGGGTCAAGAGGGCTTAAGAGTGCATGAGAAGCTTGATCAACCGTAACAACTTCTTTTACCCATGACATGAGGATGGAGAGAGATGCAGCAAGAAATTCAACGTTTTTATCACCAACTCCAGGACAAGGGGATCATTTTTAGCTTCAGCGGCCCTATCTCGCAAAGTCTATTAGAGGGCATAGGCCACACCCTGAAACAGAAAATGACTCTGGAAGACACAAGTACGAATATCATTCAAAAGGTCTTTTCCATCTTTGTGGAATTGATGCAGAATATAATTAATTATTCCGCTCAAAAAGTTACTGCCGAAGAGGCAGAGCATGATATCAGCTATGGAGTGCTCATTGTGGGCAAGGAGGAAGATCATTTCTATATCATAAGTGGGAACTATATCCAAAAAGAGCAGGAAGCAGCTTTACACGAGAAGCTCACTAAGATCCGGTCCATGGATCGGGACGAGCTAAAACAATTCTATAAGAAACAAAGGCGTCTTCAGGCTGACAACGCAAGCAAGGGAGCTGGACTGGGCTTCATAGAAATGGCCAGAAAGGCTTCACAGCCAATTGAGTTCGAGATAGCTCGACTGGAAAATATGTACAGCTTCTTCGTGGTCAAGGCAGTCATTTAATCTGATGCAACTTCACGAGCAGAGCTGTGGCAGAATATGAATTTAAGTGGAGGAGCTATGGACATATTTGTACGAGATCAGACCAAATCCACACCCTGGATCCACTTTGATCCCCATCAGAATCACCTTCAGATAAAAGGTGAATCCTACCCTGAGAACTCTGCCAAGTTCTATACACCAATGCTGGAATGGCTGGAGGCCTATCTTAATAATTTAAGCAGCCAAAAGGTCCATGTGGATGTTGAGCTCATCTACTTTAATAGTAGCAGCTCTAAAGTATTTATGAATTTTTTTGATAGATTGGAAGAAGCAGCTCAAAACGGAGTCCAGGTAGAAATCAATTGGATGTATCACCAGGATAATGACACGGCTCTGGAGTGCGGCGAGGAGTTCCAGGAAGATTTGGAGAATGTCGCATTTAACTTACTACAGATAGAAGAATAATCAGTACAGCTCAAAAAAAGCCTGCGTTCCCAAGACCGGAATCAATCGCGAAGCGAGTTCCTCTATCGTCTTGCCGGAGTCCACCTCCATCCAGTCCTCCACGCTCCCTCGGTAGCACATTCTCTGCGCTACAAAATGGCGTGCCTCATCGTCAATCAGGATGAAGCGCATAACCGGCGTAAACTGACCAGAGGTCAGCAGATACTCTTGCAACCGCCGGGCCAGCTCCCTCTTGTCCTCAGCTGTACCCAGGGTCTGGTTCACCAGCGGCATGAGCTGATCCACATCAGGCTCCAGGCACTCATAAACGGTGATCTGCCTTGGCTTGATATCCTCCCGGTAAGACGCGGTTTTTGGATGCTCGTGCAAAGCGCTTTGCACAGCACTGATCTCGCTGTCCAACAATTCCAGCGGCCGGCTTTTGGCAAGGGATACGTTGCCATTCACGCTTTCCCGGATTTCGTACCCTTCAGGAATCTCCTCCAGGACATTGTCCTTGGCTTCTCTGGAGAAATAGTACCGAGGTCTCCCTTTTTTGGTGAGGCCTTGGCATAGTATGTGCGTCCTTTGCGGTTGGTGTAAGTAACCGCCATGATCCCCTCCTCAAAGCTCGCATGGATTATACGATGAGCTTGTACATGACATAGGCATCCACCAGGCCGCGCCGCTTGTGCCAGAAGGCACGGGGCAGGGTGCCCACCACCTCGAACCCGTGCTTCTTCCAGAGCCGGAAGGCCTGCTCGTTGGTGGACACCACCAGGTTGTACTGCATGGCCAGAAAGCCCCGGGAGAGCGCCTCGAGCTGGGAGTGCTCGCACATGACAGAGGCCATCCCCCGGCAACGGGCGGCCTCGGCCACGATGTAGCCGCAGTTGCAGACGTGTGCCCCGAGACCGGGCTTGTTCGGCTTGATGTAGTAGGTGCCCACCACCTCGCCGCTTTGATCCAGGGCCACAAAGGCTGCTGACGTGGTCCCCACCCAGGCCTGGTAGGCTTGCTGCTCAGTGATGTCCGGGGAAAAGGGGTAGGTCTCCCCGGCCCGGAAGACCGGCTCCATAATCCGCCACACGCCAGGCCAGTCCCCTGACTGCAGGAGGCGGATGGAGCAGGGAGGAAGATTTTGGGTTCCCATGGAGGCAGCCCCAGTTGCTCACGCCTGATGCATCTTAAAGAAAGGGGTTGCACCGGACAAACGGCTGCCCAGGATGCGCTTGAGATCTTGGCAGCATGCACTCGGCTGATTGGGCAGGAATGCGCAACGATTTCGGTATGTATTGCTTTCCTCGATAGCACGGGGAAGGCGAAGCGGTCAATACGAGGCAAGCATGAGAACTGCCAGCAACAGCCCGGAAGTACCGCCCAGAGCTCGACCTCAGCCACCGGGTCCCCCGCTACCGCCTCCGGCTCGGCCCGCACCACTGCTGCAGCGCCGGCGCAGGCCCTGTTCCGGCTTGCAAGGCCTGGCTTCGTAGTGTACATGGGTAATGCAGTATTACCGAGGTATGTACCATGGCCCAAGCCAGTATCTTGATCAGCTGTGCAACGTCCTGTTCACCTTGGAGCTGGCCCGGCGGCTGGAAGGGACCCGGGTAGCCGCCAACTGCCTCCACCCGGGCGTGATCGACACCAAGCTCTTGCGGGTCGTCTACTCCGGAGGCCGCTCTCCTGCCGAAGGGGCGAAAAACCTGGTCTACGCCGCAACCGCCAGGGAGCTAGACGGGGTCAGCGGAGAGTACCTTCTGGACCGCAAAGCCTCCCGTCCGGCGGATATAGCCTACGATGCCCAGGTCCGCCGCCGGCTCTGGGACCTGAGCCTGGAGCTATGCCGCAAAACCCTGGACGATCTCCCGGATCTTCCAGCCCCATAGCCCGACCGGTCTTAATGCTTCTCCCCTTCTCCCGGACTTTATCAAAGGAAATTCCTCCTTTCAGGCTCAGCCCAGGCTGAAGCTCGTCCGGTCCAGGCCGGTGTTGCCGTTGCTGGACTGAAAGGCGAAGACAATCACCTCGTAGATGCCGGTTTCCGGGGTGGGAACCTCCACCCGGTAGCGGCTCCCTTCCAGGTGCGACAGCTCCAGGTTCTCCATGGCAGCTCCGTCCTTGCTCACCAGGGCCGTGAGCTCGATGTGATCCGCATTCCACACGCCACCTGGCGTGACCGGGCAGCCTCACATCATGATCACGTTGCTTTGGACCTCCACATACTCCGTATCCGCCGGGTAGTGGCTGTGGGCCGGAGGGGAGTAGATATCCACGGCAAAGCCGCGCAGCTCGACCATCCAGGCATCTCCGGCGGTGATGTGGCGGCCGGGAATGATCCATTGCGAGCTCGAGACCTGGTTGGCGGACTGCCGCTGGGCCAGAGGCCCGTAAGCGGTGACCGTGACCAGCCTCGGCTCCTCCAGATCGAGCTCGGCGTGGAAAGAAGCGGTCATCTCGTCGGAAAGCGCTGAGCTTCGGGAATGGGGGGTCTGCAGGATATGCTCCGTATCCCCGGTGCTCCCCTGGGTCACCCCCTTGGACAGCAGCTCTCCGGTCTGCTCGTCTCTAAGGGTCACCAGAGCCCCACCCATGCTGGTACCCAAAAACTTGGCATCCTTGGTACGAACCTTTACCGTAATTTGCGTAGCAATGCCCATTCCTTTTCTCCTGTTTTCATTTGCGTTTCCGACCTTGCAGATGGCTGCATCCTACCCCATGCCACCCGGGCTTGGCCAGCTTGAATCTCCGGTCGCGCCCTGCAGTCAGCTCAAAGTTCAGTTCACTGTTGGAAAAAAGGAGGTTGCTCACAGACAGCTCACAGCAAGGCAGGATTGAAGAGCAGATATCTGAGCTTGAAACATAGAGCGCAAGAGCGCCTGTATAAGCTCGTCTGAGCTCCAGATTATCCCTCTACCCGGCACCTCAGTTTCTGGTAAATAGCTGGAGCTTATACGATAAACCCATTATATGTTTCCATGGATTCCTGGAGATAATTTCTTCAAAACCGAGTGCCGGGTCAACCTGGCCATGGTGGCTTCAAGCATACACTCATTGAAATCAGCGGATTCACTTCTGCAAGGAGGAGCTATGCATCAAGAGTCAGAATCCCAGCCCTGGGAAGAGCTTGAAGAGGTCCTTGCTCAGGGCGATGCGGCCAAGCTGGATGCCTTCCTGGAAAGCATGGAGAGCAGCGAGATCGTGCGCTCCCTCTCCAGGCTTCCTGAGGAGGAGCAGTCCCAAATACTGCAGCTGCTCTCCCTGGAGCACGCAGCCGAGCTGGTGGAAGCCCTTCCCGAATCCCAGACCATTTCCCTCTTCCAGGAGCTGCCCCCGGACAGGGCCGCTGACATCCTTTCCGAGATGCCGAGCAATGAGCGGGCCGATCTTCTTAGCACCCTTCAAGAGGAAGAAGCCGAGGCCATCCTGGTTCGGATGAGTCCGGAGGAGGCGCTGGAGACCCGCCAGCTGTCCAGCTACCCGCCGAATGTGGCCGGCGGCCTGATGATCACCGAGTTCCTGGCCTATACCAGAGACCTGAGCGTAGGCGACGTTCTGGAGGATTTTCAGCTCTACGCCGAGGAGTACGCGGATTACGACATCCAGTATACCTATGTCGTTTCTGAGGATAATATCCTGAGCGGAGTCCTCCGCTTGCGCGACCTCCTGCTTGCCCCGCGCGGTCGCAGGATCGAGGAGCTCATGATCAGCCACCCCCTGCATGTACTGGACACCGCCCCTTTGGACAAGCTGGGGGAGTTCTTTGACTGGCACGACTTTCTTGGGGTACCGGTCACTGATAAAGAGGGTCGCCTGCTGGGAGTGGTGCGCAGGCACGACGTGGAGGAGGCCCTGGCCGACCGCTCGGAGAGCGACTATCTCAAGTCCCAGGGCATCGTGGGCGGCGAGGAGCTCCGGACCATGCCCGTGCTGCGCCGTGCCTCCCGGCGGCTCTCCTGGCTGAGCATCAACATTGTGCTCAACATGATCGCGGCCAGCATCATCGCGGTTTACCAGAACACTCTGTCCTCGGTGATCGCCCTGGCGGTGTTCTTGCCCATTATCTCCGACATGAGCGGGTGCTCGGGCAACCAGGCCGTGGCCGTGAGCATGCGGGAGCTCAGCCTGGGGCTGGTCAAGCCCTTCGAGGTCCTGCGTGTCTGGGGCAAGGAGATCAGCGTCGGGCTCATCAACGGTGTTATCCTGGGCATCCTCCTCGGCCTGGCCGCCTGGGCCTGGAAGGGCAACCCCTACCTCGGCCTGGTAGTGGCCGCGGCCATGGCACTGAATACCATAGTTGCCGTATCTATAGGCGGTACGGTTCCCCTGCTGCTCAAATACATCAACTTCGATCCCGCCCTGGCCTCCGGCCCGATACTGACCACCATCACCGATATGTGCGGCTTCTTTTTCGTCCTTAGCTTCGCCACTATGATGCTCGTCTGGCTGGTATGAGGCTTTGCACCCAGCCTTGCTATGGCGCCGGCTCCAGGAGCAAAAAACCTTCAAGGAGCCTACTGCCCCTGGCCAGGTTCGGTCCGAGAGCTGAGACAAGGACCTTCTTCATAAAAAAGCCCGGCTTGGACTCCAAGCCGGGCTTAATTACAAGGCGCAGCAGGGATTCTGCCGGGGTGAAGGACTCCCTGCAAGAGGCTAACCCGCAGTGTCCACCTCCGGGCAGTGCTTCAAGGCCTCGTCGATGGATTCCTGGTCCAGCTCGAAGTTGGTCAGCTCGCCCCGGAGATAGGAGTCGTAGGAGGCGAGATCGAGCATTCCGTGCCCGGAGTAGAGGAAGACGATAGTCGATCCCGGCTCGGCCTCCCTGGCGGTCTGGATTGCGGCCTGGACGGCGTGGGAGGTCTCCGGTGCCGGGAGGAAGCCCTCGGTGCCCAGAAACAGCTTGGCCGCGTCAAAGCAGTCGTTCTGGTAAAACGCCCTGCCCTGCACGATCCCTTCGTCCACCAGATTGCACAGTATGGGGGCGTCGCCATGATAGCGCAGCCCCCCGGCATGGATGGGCGGAGGCATAAAAGCGTGCCCCAGGGTGTGCATCTTGACCAGCGGGGTGAGCTTGGCCATATCCCCGTAGTCGTAGCGGTAGGAGCCTTTGGTCAGGGTGGGGCAGGCAGCCGGCTCGGCCGCCACGAAGCGGATGGGCTCGCCCTCCAGCTTGCGGGGCAGAAAGGGAAGCATCAGGCCGGCGGCGTTGCTCCCTCCGCCCACGCAGCCGATGAGGTAGTCCGGGCTCTCGCCGATCATCTCCAGCTGTCTGGAGGTTTCCTCGCCGATGATGGACTGGTGCAGCAAAACGTGATTCAGCACGCTCCCCAGGGTGTACTTGGCGTCCTCGTGGGTGGCAGCGTCCTCCACAGCCTCGGAGATGGCCAGGCCCAAGCTTCCCTTGCACTCCGGATCTTCGGCCAGCATAGCCCTTCCGGTCTTGGTGTGCTCTGAGGGCGAGGGCATGATATCCCCCCCGTAGGTCCGGATAAGGATCTGGCGGTAGGGCTTTTGCTCATAGCTGACCCGCACCATGTAGACCGTGCACCCCAGATCGAACATGCGGCAGGAGAAAGCCAGGGCGGTGCCCCATTGTCCGGCTCCGGTCTCGGTGGCCAGTCGCCTTACGCCCTCCACCTTGTTGAAGTAGGCCTGTGCAACTGCGGTGTTCGGCTTGTGCGATCCCGTGGGGGAGGTGGACTCGTCCTTGTAGTAGATCTTGCATTTGGCCCCGATGGCCTGCTCCAGCTTTCTGGCCCGGATCAGCGGCGTGGGACGCCACAGGGCGTAGACGTCCAGAACCTCCTGGGGAATATCGATAAACCGCTCCAAGCTCATCTCTTGCTCGATGAGCCCCTCCGGAAAGATGGGGCTCAGCTGCTCCGGCCCGATTGGCTTTCGGCTCTGCGGATCCAGCGGAGGCGCAAGCGGGGTTGGGAGATCGGGAAGAGGGTTATACCATTTCCGCGGCATCTCGGTCTGCGGCAGAACTACTCGGTTGTTCATGAAGATCCTCCTTTCCTCCTAAAGATAGCCCAGGGCAAATGGAGTGCTTTTTGCCCGATGAGGCCCG
Source organism: uncultured Desulfohalobiaceae bacterium (assembly GCA_964595165.1). GTDB lineage: Bacteria > Desulfobacterota > Desulfovibrionia > Desulfovibrionales > Desulfothermaceae > CAZQPF01. Next base: position 47,247 of record CAZQPF010000004.1, on the reverse strand, counting down.
AGCTGTCAAGCTTGGAGGGCAATGCCATTCCTTCCGCCCTGTTCCGGACTGAAACAAAATTGTTCCCCGCCCGGATGTCTTCCTCAAATCGAGCCTCTGGAGCCCGATTCCGCTGCTGCTGCCGTCTTCAAAGCAAAAAAAACGCATACTGCCGGCATGTTATATGTTCAATCCTTAAAGCGCCTTAGCCCGGCCCCTTTGTTTGCACCGGACAAATACGCCCCAGCCCCGAAGCAAAGCAACAATTTTGTAGCTTCTCCCGGCAGCCTGAAAACCGATTACCCCCTTCAGCCGCCCATTCAGCAGACGCCTCCTCCTGCGGCACATTTTTCGCAACGCCTGGTATAAATCCAAGGAGGTGGCATCGCTATGAACAGTGCGGACACGGTTTTTATTCTTCTCTCCTCAGCCCTGGTCATGTTCATGACCCCCGGCCTGGCCTTGTTTTACGGCGGCCTGACCAGGTCCAAGAACGTCCTGGGGACCATAATGCACAGCTTTATCGCCCTGGGAGTGGTCACGCTGATCTGGGTCCTCTGGGGCTATACCCTGGCCTTTGGCACCGATATCGGTGGCATTATCGGGGGCCTGGACTTCTTCGGCCTCTCCGGCGTCGGGCAGGAGCCCAACCCCGATCTGGCCGGCAACCTGCCCCACCTCATCTTCATGATCTTTCAATGCATGTTCGCCATCATCACCGTGGCTCTGATCAGCGGGGCCTATGCCGAACGCATGAAGTTCAGCGCCTTTCTCCTGTTCACCGTTCTGTGGTCCACCCTGGTGTACAGCCCGCTGTGCCATTGGGTGTGGGGCGGTGGCTGGATGGGCTCCATGGGAGCCCTGGACTTCGCAGGAGGGGCGGTGGTTCACATGAGCTCGGGCAGCGCTGCTCTGGCCGCGGCAGTTGTGCTCGGCCCCCGTAATGGCTTCGGCCAGCGGGCCTTTATCCCGCACAACCTGCCCATGACCATAACCGGGGCGGCCATTCTGTGGTTCGGCTGGTTCGGGTTCAACGCAGGCAGCGCTCTGGCAGCCGACGGCCTGGCGGCCAACGCCTTTGTGACCACCCATATAGCCGCCGCCATGGCCGCCCTGGGCTGGCTGCTGCTGGAATGGCTGCACCGCGGACAACCCACGACCCTGGGAGCCGCTTCCGGAGCGGTGGCCGGCCTGGTGGCCATCACCCCTGCCGCCGGCTTTGTGGGACCTCTGTCCTCGATCATTCTGGGTCTTGTCGCCGGAATGGTCTGCTACGGAGGCGTGCTGCTCAAGGAACGCCTAGGCTACGACGACTCCCTGGACGTGGTGGGCATACACGGGCTGGGGGGCATCTGGGGGGCCTTGGCCACCGGCCTCTTTGCCAGCACGGCGGTCAACAGCGGAGGAGCCGACGGCCTGTTCTTCGGCAACCCAGCACAGGTTGGGATTCAGCTGATCTCCATACTGGCCACTTGCATCTTCGTCTTTGCGGCCAGCTACATCATCCTCAAGGTCGTGGACGCCGTGGTCGGTCTGAGGGTTTCTCCGGAGGAGGAGGAGCAAGGCCTGGACCTGAGCCAGCACAGCGAAACCGGATACCAGCTCTAGCTCAAGCGGCCCGCCCGGTCTTGCCGGTCGGGCCGCAGGGTCTTGGATAACTCTTTTCTCCTCGTTTCTTCAAAACGGTGTGCCGAGCTGGATTTACCCAGCGGGCCTTTCGGAGCTAGGCCGGCTATCTTTCAGCCGGGCTCGACTCCGGCAGTCCGCTTTTGAATACCCGGGCCGTCAGCCTGGCCATCTGGTGGAGCTGCTGCCGGCACTCCTCCATATCCCCCTCGAAGTTCTTGAAAACCATGAGAATGCCCAAAATGGAGGCGAAAAAGGAGTGCGAGAAAAGCTGAACGTTTCCGGGAGCCACTCCGGCGTCCAGCATCAGCTTCTCAAAATGCTCCAGGAAGTACCGCTTGGCCGACTGGAACCGGTCCTGGATCTCAGGGTCGACCTTGTCCTGGAGCATGAAATGGCTGAGCATCTGCAGCATGGACTCCCGGTCCAGAAAGAAATCGATAATCCCGATGGCGATCTCCTCAATGCTCGCGGCTCCCCTTTCCAGCCGCTCAATCTGAAGCTGCTCTCCTTCCTGGATCTCCTGGCCCAGAACCTCCATCAAAATGGCATCCCGGCTCGAAAAGTACCTGTAGATGGAAGCCGGAGAGATTCCAGCCTCTTTGGCTATCTCCCGCATTCCGATATTCGAGAAGGGGTGCTCGGTAAACAGCTTCACTGCGGCATCCAGAATGAGCTCCTTGCGGCGCTCCCTCTCGCCTTCCTTCAACTGCAGAAACGTTGACCTCTTGTCCACTCCGGATACCCTCCTCCGCCAATGATTGACACTCTCCGATTCACTCCATAGTCTTTGCGCACAGCCTATGTCCTCGGAAGCAGGGGCAGGAGACAGCTCTTTTCATCATACTTTGGCATCTTAAGGGAAAAGTGAACCGGTTTCAATACCCAAAATGGAGTTTACCTACAAAAACTCGGCCTTTGGAGACCACTATGTCCATCCGCATCGATAATGTCCTTCTGGGGGAGCGAAGCGTCGACGTCTTTATTGAAAACGGTCGCTTTGCCCGCATCGGTCCCTGCCTGGAGCTTCAGGCCGACCAGGTGATCGACGGCTCGGGCAAGGCCATACTTCCCTCCTTTGTCAACGGCCACACCCACGCCTCCATGACCCTTCTGCGGGGCTATGCCGACGACATGGAGCTGCAGACCTGGCTGACGCAGTATATCTGGCCCCTGGAGGCCGAGCTCAGCGCGGAGGATGTGTATATCGGCTCCAAGCTGGCCTGCCTGGAGATGATCAAGTCCGGGACCACCTTTTTCAACGACATGTACTGGTACTATCCCAGTACCGCCAGGGCGGTCCACGAGATGGGCCTTCGCGCTGCCCTGTCCTCGGTGTTCATCGACTTCAACGACGCCGCCACCGCCCGTAAGCGCTGGGAGGAATGCCAGCAGCTCTTCGAGGAGTACCGGGATTTCAGCCCCCGGGTAACCTTCGCCCTGGGCCCGCACGCCGTCTACTCCGTCAGCCGCGACTCGCTGTGCAAGGCGCGGGACTTCGCTCAGGAGCACGGGCTGCAGATACACATCCACCTCAGTGAAACCAGGGGCGAGGTGGAGCAGGCCAAAGAGACCCTAGGCCTCACCCCAGGCGAGTACCTGCATCAGCTGGGAATGCTGGGCCCCAACCTCTGTGCCTGCCACTGCGTCTGGCCCACCGAGAAAGAGCTGGACCTCTTCGCCGAGCACGGGGTCAATGTGGTGCACAATCCGGTATCCAACCTGAAGCTCTGCTCCGGGCACTTTCCCTACCCGGCCTTTCGCAAGCGGGGCATCATCGTGGGGCTGGGCACGGACGGCTGCTCCTCGAACAATAACTTGGATATGCTGGAGGAGATGAAGTTCGCCGCGCTGATGTGCAAGGATTTCCACGCCGACCCCACGGCCATGCCGGCCGGGGAGGCCTTTGCCATGGCCACCAGCCAGGGGGCCAGCATCTTCGGCCTGGATGGCGGGCGTATCGAGGAAGGGGCGCTGGCGGACTGCATCCTGGTGGACCTGAGCCATCCCCAGCTGGTTCCGGACTACAACCTGGTCTCCAATCTGGTCTATGCCGCCAGCGGGGATTGCGTGGACACCACCATCTGCAACGGACGAATCCTGATGCAGGGGCGCAAGGTGGAGCAGGAGGAGGAGATCATCGGACAGGCACGGGAAAGGGCCGCCAGGCTGGTGCGCCGGCAGCGCAACTGAGGCCTTGTGGTCTGTCGCAAAAAAGGCCGGTCCCGCTTTCCAGGAGACCGGCCTTTTGCTTAGGGCTAGGTGTTGTACTGGTTCTCGTAAGGTGAGAGCTCGGTGCACTGCTTTAGAGCCTTGGAGCTCCTCTTGACCACCTTTTCGAAATGGTAGCCGTAGATGGCCAGCTCTATGGCGTCCGGCAGGGCCCGGACCTTGGTCAAGGCCGTGGTGATGATCAGCTTCCAGTACAAAAGGCAGGAGCTGGAGAACAGGCCGATTCGCCAGATGCTCCGAAACAAGGCCTTGAGGTCGTCCCGGGACAGGCTGGTCTTGGCCTTGGGCTGATAGCTTTTGAGAAAGGTATGGATCCGCTTGTAGTACTGCTTCGGGGAGTAGATGTTGGAAATGATGCTCTGGTAGCCGCTTAGAAGCTTCTCCTTGCCCATCTTGGGAATGAAGTTCAGGCTGCCGTCCATGTTGTCGCCGGTGGTCTCGTTGAGCAGCCTTCCCTCGGCCTTGAGGCGATGCCACAGCCGGGTGTGGGGTATGGCCCCGAGAACGCCGACCATGGCGGTGACCACCCCGATCTGCTGAATGAATCGGATCTGGGCCTCGAAGACATTCTCCGTATCGCTGTCGAAGCCCACGATAAAGCCTCCCATGACCTGCATGCCGTGCTGATGGATGATGCTGACCACATCGGCCAGGTTGTGGCTGCTGTTCTGCGTCTTGCCGCATTCCTGCAGGCTTTCCAGACAAGGGGTCTCCAGGCCGAGGAACACCTTGTTGAAGTTGGCAGCGGACATGAGGTTCATGAGCTCCTCGTCGTCCGCCAGATCCACGCTGGCCTCGGTGAGCAGGGTAAATGGGAACTTGTGCTCCTTTTGCCATTCGATCACGGCGCGGAGCATCTCCTTGGCCTTCTTCTTGTTGCCGATGAAGTTGTCGTCAACGATAAACACCCCTTGCCGCCAGCCAGCATCGTAGAGTGTCTGCAGCTCGGTGACCATCTGCTGCGGGGTTTTGGTTCTCGGCCTGCGCCCGTTCATGACCACGATATCGCAGAACTCGCAGTTGAAGGGGCAGCCGCGGGAGTACTGCACCGGCATGGTGGCGTACTTGTGGAGATCGATGAGCGACCACATCGGCAGAGGCGTAGAGGTGATCTCCGGCCGCTCCGTGGAAGAGTAGATCTCTTGGGCCTGCCCTTTCTGGAAATCCTCCAGAAACGGAGGCAGAGTGGTCTCCGCCTCGTTCAAGATATAGTGGTCCACTCCCGGAAACTGATCCGGATCGGCTGAAAAAGCCGGCCCGCCGGCTACAATGAGCTTGTTCTTGGCCTTGCAGCGCCGGATGACCTCAAGCGTGCTCTCCTTCTGGATGAGCATGGCGCTGACAAAGACCATGTCTGCCCAATCGATCTCCTCATCGCTCAGATTGGAGATGTTGAGATCCACCAGCCGCTTGGACCAGTCCTCGGGGAGCATGGAGGCAACCGTGAGAAGACCCAGAGGAGGAAAGGCGGCCTTTTTGGAAATGAACTTCAAGGCGTGCTTAAAGCTCCAGAAGGTATCCGGGTAGCGGGGATAAACCATTAATACTTTCATTGCGGCACCCCCTTAGTGTTTCTCTGGCCAGGGCGTACATCTCCGGCCTGGCGCAAATCCTGAATAAAACGCTTCCCTGAGGCTGGAAAAGCGTACCAAATTGTCGGGACTGATCATCTGTCCGTAGCGACACTGCACATCGTGAAACCGCTTGCTCCGCAGATTGCCGAGGTAGCTGTCTCCTGCAAAGGGCTCGCTCAAGATCCGTGACCAGAAGCCGCGCTGCTGATTCATGGCCCTGCGCTGGCAGCTGAGCAGCCTTTGCTCGCTCCGGTCCTGCTGCTTGGAATGCGGAAAGACAAAGGCAAAGCCCTGCTCCACCATGACCTCGCTGACACTCCTCCCGTCCGGGAGCTCAACTAGGGCCACGATGCGGCCGAATCTGTCCGCCTCCAGGCCTTTGGTGAGCACTGTCAGGCGTGCTCCTTTGACCAGCCGCCACAGATAGGCTCTGGACTCCCTGGCAAAGAGCTGTTCCGGATGGGAATCGCTGCCCATCTCCGGGGCGTCGACTCCCTTGAGCCGTATCTTCTGCCCGGAATCGAGGTAGATGGTGTCCCCGTCCGGCACCCACCTGGCCTGTACCGACCACCTCTCTGCTGCGGCAACGCCGCCGAGCAGCAGGGAAAGTGCCAGAACAAATATAACGCACTGGCGCACGTTAGGCAACAGCGGCCTGAAAATATGCTTCTCCATGGGGCGGACTCCCTGGGGAGTCCTTTGCTCCCCATAAGCAGCGGCGGTTTATCCTTCATAGTAGGAGCGCAGTATCTGGCTCCTGGAGGGATGCTTCAGCTTGCGCAGGGCCTTGGCCTCGATCTGGCGTATCCGCTCCCTGGTCACGTTGAACAGCTTGCCCACCTCTTCCAGGGTGTGATCCGACTTTTCCCCGATACCGAAGCGCTTGCGCAGCACCTGCTCCTCCCGCGGAGTGAGCTCGGACAGGATCTCGTTGATCTGGTCTCCGAGCTTGGTGTGCACCACCTCGTCCGCCGGGGCCAGGGCCCGCTTGTCTTCGATGAAGTCCCCCAGGCTGGAATCCTCCTCGTCGCCGATGGGGGTCTCCAGGGAGATGGGCTCCTTGGCGATGCGCAATACCTTCTTCACTTTCTCCAGCGGGTAATCCATTCTCTCGGCGATCTCCTCCGGCAGGGGATCGCGTCCCAGCTCCTGGACCAGGTAGCGCGAGGTGCGGACCAGCTTGTTGATGGTCTCGATCATGTGCACCGGGATGCGGATGGTTCTGGCCTGATCAGCAATGGCCCGGGTTATGGCCTGGCGGATCCACCAGGTGGCGTAGGTGGAGAACTTGTAGCCCCGCTGGTACTCGAACTTGTCCACCGCCTTCATAAGCCCGATATTGCCTTCCTGGATGAGGTCCAAAAACTGCAGGCCGCGGTTGGTGTACTTCTTGGCGATGCTGACCACGAGCCGGAGATTGGCCCGAATGAGCTCCTGCTTGGCCCGCAGAGCCAGCCGATTCCCGTTGCGCATGCGCCACAGGATATCCTCCAGCTCGTTCACGTCGTGGCAGCACTTCTCCTCCAGCCGCTGCAGGATCTCCACCTTGCCGGTGAGCATCTCCTTGAAGGAGAAGACCTCCTCCACGGTCATGTTGAGCGCGTCTGCCACCACCACCGGGTTGACTTCCCGCTTGTCCAGCTTGTTGAACAGGTCCTCTATCTCGGCCTGGGTCTTGCCCACGGAAAGCACATAGGCCGAGTAGTCCCGGCGGCAGTTGTTCATCTGCCGCACGTAATCGTTTATGTTCTCGATGATCTCGTCAATGAGCTTCTTTTCCAGCTTGATAGCCCGAAGCCGGTCCACGACTTCCTCTTTGTACTCCAAGAGGCGTTCCTGTACGCCCCGCACCCGCTTGTTCAAGGTGGCAGTATCGTTGAGCCTAGAAAATATGTAGCGCTTTTTCTTGTAGATCTGCTTGATCTCTTCCAGCAGGTTAATGACCCGCTGCCGCTGATTCATCTCCTCCTCGGTGGGATCGTCCTCTTCAATGGTCTTGACCACGTCCTTGAGCTTGATGTTGCCCTTCTTGAGCTCCTCGCCCACAGATATGAGATACTCCAGGGCCACCGGAACCTCGACCAGGGCATAGAGCACCTCCATCTCTCCGGCCTCGATCTTCTTGGCGATCTTGACCTCGCCCTCGCGATCCAGCAGCGGGACCAAGCCCATCTCGTGGAGGTACATACGAACCGGATCGGAGCTCCTGGACAGCTCCTGAGCCTCCTCCTCTTCGGACTCGGATCCGGAATCCTGCTCTTCCAGCTCCACGGAGATCTCCTTGGGGATGACGTCGATCTTCTTGTTGCTGCCGCTGTCGACAATGGCGATCTCCAGCTGCTGAAAAATAGTAATGATCTCTTCGATCTGCTCGGGCTCGTTCACCTCGGCCGGCAAGGCCTGGTTCAACTCGTCAAAGGTAAGGTAGCCCTTTTGCTTCCCCTTGGCGATAAGGGTTTTGATCTGCTGCACATCCTTTACTGTGCTCATTCCTCCCCCTTTGAAAAGCGGCTGAATTGTTCAAGGAGTCGAAACACCTCTTGGGTGTCGCCTCGCTGTTGAGCCATGGATAATGATTGCTGCAAGCTTTTTTGCTCCCGCTCCTTGCGGACGTGGCTGAGGAAGGCCTTGAGATCGGCCCACACCTGCTCGGGATCGACGTTGTAGGCCGGATTGAACTTGCTCTGCACGTAAAACCGCTTCTCCCCCTCGTCCAGAAGCTGCAGAATGTCCTCGCTGTGCCCGTACCGCACCAGCTTGCTCCAAAAGGCGCGCCCACGTTCGGTGCGCAGGGCGTCCTCCAGGCCGTACTCCCGGAGGGGCGGTATATACTGAGGATAGCAGAGCGCGAAACGGAGCAGCTCCCGGTCCCTGGCCCCCGGGCTGGAGCTCTGCAGGGCCCGGGCCATCTCCTTGCGCTCCCTCTGGACCCGAGGCTCGCTCAGAGCCTGCCGCAGCTCGGCTTCAGTGAGCTGCAGCCCTTTGGCGATGCGAGGCAAATAGTAGGCCTGCCAAGCGGTTTCCGGCAGGCCCTGGAGAAAATCGACAGCCCAGCGCAGCATTTCACGCGGCGCGTAATAAACACTAATCATGCTCAGGCAAAAGGCAAGCCCATCGCGAGCCTCCTGCAACAGGGCCTGCAAAGCCTCGGCCCCCTCCTGGCGCAAAAAGCTGTCCACATCCTCGCCTTGGGGCAGGGGAACCACTTTGGCTGACAGACCGGCCTGGAGAATCATGGCCGCACTGCGCAATGAGGCCTGCTCCCCGGCCCGGTCGCCGTCGAATATGAGGGTCACGCTTCGGCACAGCCCGGACAGGCGCTTAACCTGAGCCGAGGTCAGGGCGGTTCCCAGAACGCCGCAGGCATTGGAGAATCCGGACTGCGCCAGGGTGAGCACATCCGAGTAGCCCTCGGTAAGCAGCGCTTCCTTGGACTGGGTGATCGACTGCCGGGCCTGGTACAGGCCGTACAGCAGATCCCCCTTTTTAAAGATCGGCGTATCGCTGCTGTTGAGATACTTGGGCTCCCCCTCCCCGATGATGCGGCCGCCGAAGGCGACCACCCGACCACCCAAATCGGAGATGGGGAACATGATCCGGCCCCGGAAGCGGTCGTATATGCGCCCCTGGCGGTTCTGGGAGAGCAGGCCGGCCGAAACCCCCTGCTCGGGTGTATATCCCTGCTCCTGCAAGGCCTTCTTCAGCCCGTTCCAGGAGTCGGGGCTGTATCCCAGGCCGAAGGCGTCGCTGCTGGCCTGGGTAATGCCCCGGTGGGTCAGGTAGGAGCGGGCGGGCTCGCCGGGTTGCCCGGCCAGGCACTGCCTGAAGAAGGACTGGGCCAGCTCGTGCATTGCCAGGCACTGCCGGCGCAGGGAGCTCTGCTCCTCCTTGCCCGAGGCTCGCGCCTGGCGCAGCTGGATCCCTGTTTCCTCAGCCAGCTCGCGCAGGCCTTCAGCGAAATCCAGTCCGTTGATCCGGCAATAGAAATCGAGCACATCCCCAGAGGCCTGACAGCCGAAACAGTAAAAGAGGCCCAGCTCCGGATTCACACTGAAGGAGGGCTTGGTCTCCTGATGGAAGGGGCAGGCCCCGGTCCAGCGGTCCCCCACGGGCTTGAGATCGACGTAATGCCGCACCAGCTGGACAATATCCAGCCTGGACTTGATCTCCTCTATGTCCGAGCGGTCCTGGGCCATAGCTTGCCTCATCCTTGCCAAAGGCTACTGGAGCGAAACCAGGGTCACCCCGTCGCCGCCCTGATCCTCCGGGGCCAGGGAGAAGGACGCCACGCGGGGAAAGCGTTTTATCTCCTGGTGGACCATATGCCGAAGCGCGCCCGAGCCGCGGCCGTGGATGATCTCTATCTCCGCCTTGCCTTGATAGACCGCCCGGTCCAGAAACCGGAACAGCTCCATCCTGGCCTCCTCCATTCTTTGCCCCCGGAGATCCAGGGCAACTGCGCTGCCCTCCGGAGCCACCTTGGCGTAGGAGCCGCTCCGGACAGCGCCGCTTCTGGAGGACGGGGCCAGCTCTTGCGCCTCGGCCCAGATGCTCACCCCGCCGAGATTGAGCTTGACCTTTGCTTTCCGCTCATCCTTGCTCTCCACTTGCCCGCTTTTACCCCAGGGAAGGTATTGCACGCTTTCGCCCGGCTGCAGGGCGGCAAAATCCAGGCCGGGCTCCCGGGAGCCCTCTTCCCCGGCGGCCTTTTCTTCCCTGGACAGCCGGTCCCGCTGCGATTTGAGCTCCTGCAGGGCCTGCTTTCTGGAGCGGCGTCCCTGCTTCCATTCCTCGAGGATCTCCCGGGAACGCTCCCTTACCTCTTCAATGACCCGGCCCATCTCCTGCTGCAGCTTGGCCCGAAGCTGCTGGCGCTCGCGCTGGAGCCTCTGCTTTTCTGCCTGCAGCTCCTTGATCTCCTGCTCCCTTTGCACCGCCAGCTCGTTCAGCCTTCCCAGCAGACCGCTGGCATCCTGCCCGTCCAGCAGCAGGTATTGCTCCGCCTTCTCCAGAACCTGGGCCGGCAGCCCGTACTCCTTGGCCACGTCCAGGGCCTGGCTGGCCCCCACCTGATCGTAGGCCAGGGTGTACAAGGGGAGCTTGGTTTCCGGATCGAACAGAACAGAGCTGGCCCGGATCAGCTCGTGGCCGAGCCCGTAGGCCTTGAGAGCCGGAAAATGAGTGGCAGCGGCGATCCAGACCTCCTTTTCCAGAAGGGAATCCATAACCGCCTGGGCCAGGGCCGCACCCTGACTGGGGTCGGTCCCGGCCCCGAACTCGTCCAGGAGAACCAGGCTTTTGCTGTCCAGCCCATCCCAGGAGCGTTGGAGATGCTCGATCTGGGCCGTAAAGGTGCTCAAGTGCTCCTGCAGGCTCTGCTCGTCGCCCAGGAAGACCGCAATGTTGGACCAAAAAGGCAGTGTGCTGTCCCGGGCCGCCGGCACCGGCAGGCCGCAGAGGCCCATGAGTGCCGCAAGGCCCAGGGTCTTCAGGCAGACTGTCTTTCCCCCGGAGTTGCCGCCGCTGATGATGAGCCCTTTTTGTTCCGGCTTGAGCTCGATGTCCACCGGCTGAACCTGCTCCCCGTCCAAAAGGAGCAGTGGATGCCGGACCTGCATGAGCTGCACCGGGCTCTGGGGCTCCATCTTCAGGGTCGTGCCCTGGAAGCGCTGGGCCAGAGAGACCTTGGCCCGCAGAAGATCCAGCTCCAGCAGCCAGGAGGAGACCCGGCGCAGCAGATCCTTCTCCTGCTGCAAGAGGGAGGTGAGAAAACGCAGCACCTCCCTCTTGGCCTCTCGCTCCTGCTGCTTGAGCTCCTGGAGCTTGTTGTTGATATCCACCAGGAACAGGGGCTCGAAGTAGCAGGTTTCGCCGCTTTGGGAGTAGTCGTGGATGATGCCCGAAAGCCGGCCCTTGAAGTTGGACTTCAGGGCCAGCACATAGCGGTCCGAGGAAATGGTCAGATACTCGTCCTGCAGGATCTCGCCCACATTCCTGCGCTCCAGGTAGTCGCCCACCTTCTTGGTACACTGGGCGTGGATGCGGCGCAGTTCCTGCCGCACCTCGAGGAGCTCCGGGGAGCTTTCGTCCTTCAGCTCTCCGTTGTGATCCAAACAACGGTCCAGCCCCTGCATCGATTTCCGGGGCCAGGGCAGCTCCTGCGTCAGACGAGCCAAGCCGGGAAACAGCTCCGGGTCCAGCCGGCTCAGAACAGATTGCGCGGACTCGGCGCAAGACAAGGCCTGGCTCACGCCCCACAGCCCGTCCTCGTCCAGAGGGGTCTCCCGGTCCAGCTGAGCGAGAACCCCCTCCATATCCGGAAAGGCGGTCAAGGCCCCGAGAATGGCATCCGGCTGCTGCAGGGCCTGGTCCAGCAGCTCCCTGGTCTCAGCCAGCCGGTCCGAATCCTCCAGGGGCACCAACTCCAGGCATCGCCTTCGCCCTCCTTCGGACAGGGCAAAGCGGCTCAGCTCGGAGAGGAGTCTGGGGAACTCGAGCAGGCGGTAGGTTCTGGGTTCCATAGGCAATACGTCAGGGGGCAGCGCGCATCTTTAATTAAGCAAACACAAGGCCAGAAGCTCTCAATCCGAAGCCAGCAGGCAATGCAGAGGGAGGGAAGTATACAGGGGTGCAGGGATGTCCGCTACGAGCCATAGAGTAACGGAAAGAAGCGGCTGCTCCGAGGATCAGCCGCTTCCGGATAGAGTCGTGCCGCTCGTTGGAACAAGCAGCCTGGAGGAGATAGAGCCACGTTCTGCCGCCTCTGAGCCGATGCTCTAGCTCCGCGATGCGGCAGGGCCGCCCTGCTACAGCATACCGGCTTTGCGCAGCTTCTTCATCAAGCGCTTACGGGCAGCCGCTTCCTTCTTCTTCTTCTGTATGCTCGGCTTTTCGTAGTGCTGCCGCTTCTTGAGCTCGGAGAGGATGCCGGCCTTTTCGCACTGCTTCTTAAACTTGCGCAGGGCAACATCGAAGTTATCGTTATCGTCCAAGACCACTCCAGGCACGTGTCTCACCTCCTTCATCGAAAGATTCAAAATTGTACATTATATCAAACTTGCCAGCCGAAGGCAAGAAAAGAGGCCCGTATGAACACGATACGGACCTCCTGATTGATGCTGTGGATATCAAGCAGCAACAGCTCGGGCTTCACCGCTCATGATCGGAAAACGTCTGATACAGGGTTCTCACGACCACTGCGCCGACTCCAGCGCCGAGGACCGCAAGAACAATGTACAGCACGGCAAAAAAAACAGCATGGTCCGGGAGCCACCAGGGCAGATCCCACGGAAGCATGCTATGAATGGTTTCGCCAGGTATCATTGGTTCCCCCCGCTATTTAACCGCCTCCTTGAGTAACTTCCCAGGGCGAAATTTGACAACCTTGCTTGAAGGAATGGTAATCTCTTGACCGGTCTGTGGATTTCTTCCCTTTCTGGCTTTGCGCTCTTCGACCACGAATGTGCCAAAGCCCGTCAGAGTGAGCTTGCCCTCGTTGACCAAAATGTCCTCGATAGAGGCCAAACAGGAATTCAGGGCCCGCTCTGAATCAGCTTTGGTCAAGTCGGACTTCTCAGCGATTTTGGAAATCAGGTCTGCCTTTGTCATTCTCTACTTCCTCCTTTTTGAATTGAAAGAAAACCAATCTGTGCCTGACCTGGCTCAAGGTTTTTGTATGCTTGTCATGCCTTGGACGAGCCTCAGCACAATCCGGATCTCCCGAAGCAAGAATGCCCAAGAATTAAAAGAGCTCAAAAATTCCTCGCACATCAGTGCTCATTTGGTCAAGAGCCTCAAGACCTTGGCATGTCAGGAATAGGCGTAAACTTAAACAAACCCGCCTGTCAAGAGCATTTAACGGCTCAACCCCAATTTTCCCCCGATTTTCCTAGCTCCAGGAGGGAAACCATCCCGGCGAACTGCTCCGGGGTCAGCTGCTCCGGCCGCACTTCCGGGCTCAACCCCTGCTCCCGCAGCCAGCGCTCCAATCGATCATTCCACAATGATCTCAGTATATTTTTAAGCTGCTTCCGCCGCTGCTGAAAGCAGCGGTGGATGAGCTCGGCCAGAAGGCTCGGCTCCCCCGCGCCCCCAGCTGGGGAGCGCGGCCTCATGGAGACCACGGCCGAAGACACCCGCGGACGGGGGCGGAAGACATTGGGTCCGATATCGAACTCATACCGCAACCGGGCAAAGCTCTGCAGCCAGACGGAAAGCCCGCCGTAAACCTTGCTTCCCGGCGCGGACACCATGCGCCAGGCAACCTCCTTTTGCACCGTGAATACCATGCGGCGGACCCGGTTCAGGCAGGGAACCATCATCCACAACAAGGGGGAGGCGATATTGTAGGGCAGGTTGCCGATGATCATGTCCATCCGCTGGTTGACGCGGCCCCAGTCGAGCTGCAGGCCGTCGGCCACAGCCACCGTCAGCTCCGGATGATCCCGGGCCAAGGCCGAGGCCAGGCCCGGATCCCGCTCCACAGCGAACACGCTGGCGCCGCTGCGCTGCAGGAGACCGCTCAAGGCTCCCCGCCCGGGCCCGATCTCCAGGACCCGGTCCCCGGGCTCCGGATCGAGGCAGGCTACGATCTTGCGGGCTACGTTGGGATCGATTAAGAAGTTCTGCCCGAGATGCCGCTTGGGGAGCACTCGCACTCCGAAGTCAGCATGGCCTCTGGCCACCCTGAGTTATTGGGATTTCACTTGAAAACTCGTCAGTCAAAACTTTTTGAATAACATATTGTACTGATTGCTAATATTGACGAGCTGATTTGACTGCGAATGCTTTTGACTTATCTCTTTGCTTTCTTTGCCTTAACTGTGAACCGTGAGCTCCTAAAGTTGAAAAGGATCTAGACCCAAATCTCTCAGCAATTGCCAAACCTGGACCTGCTAACTCAGCCCCTTGATCTTGGGCATAAAGGAAGCGAACCCGGAACGCGGGCACTGCTTGGCCCGGCCTTCGAAAGCGGCTTCAAGAAACGAATCGAGCCAGAAATGGATGTCGTACTCCTTGATCGTTTCCCGCAACCGGGCCATGCGCGCCTTTCGCTCCGACTTGTGCATGTAGAAGCCCCGCCGGATGGCCTCAGCAACGCCTTCCAGATCGTAGGGATTAACCAGAACCGCATCCTGATACAGCTGCGAGGCGGCCCCGGCGAACTCGCTCAGGATAAGCACTCCGTCCTCCCGGTAGTTGCAGGCGCAGTACTCCTTGGCCACCAGGTTCATGCCGTCCCAGAGCGGCGTGATAAGGGCCATTTCCGCAGCCAGATAGAAGGAGATGAGCTCCTCCCGATTCAAGCTGCGATAGAGGTAATGGATCGGTATCCATCCCGGCTGGGTGAACTGCCCGTTGATCTCGCCCACCAGGCGCTCAATCTCTTCCTTCAAGACCTGATATTCGTGCACATTCTCCCGGCTGGGCACCAGTACCTGCACCAGGGCCACCTTTTCCAGGAGGTCGGGGTACAGGGCAAGGGCCTTGCGGAAGGCTTGCAGCCGCTGCGGAATGCCCTTGGTGTAATCCAGCCGGTCCACACCGAGGATTATCTGCTGATCGGGATGGAGGAGGTTGAGCTTGGCGGTTCTACGGGCCACCTCCTTGCTCGCGGCTTGATCCGCGAACTGATCGAAATCGATGCTGATGGGGAAGCAGCCGGCCTTGAGCTCCCGTCCGTCGCCGTTGATCTTGATCAGGCTCCCGTTGTCCTCAACAGACATTTCGTTGCACAGGCATTCCAGACAGCGGGCAAAGTTCATGGTGTCCTGGTGGGTCTGAAAGCCCACCAGATCGTAGTCCAGAAGAGCGCTCAGAATTTTGCGCCGCCAGGGGAGCTTGAGGAAGATCTCCGGACCCGGAAAGGGTATATGCAGGAAGAAGCCGCAGTTGCGCCCCTGGCCCAGCTTCTTCATCTCGTTGGCCACGCACATGAGATGGTAGTCGTGCACCCAGATGTAGTCATCCTCTGTGGTGTTGTTGATGATCTCCTTAGCGAAGATATTGTTGACCTTGAGATACTTGTCCCAGTAGCTGGGCTCGAAGTTGCATCTGGAGTGAAACCCGTGGAGCAGAGGCCACAGGATCTCGTTGGAGAAGCCGTAGTAATAGCCTTGCACATCCTCTCTCTGCAGCAGCACCGGATGCAGAAGATAGCCCTGGCTTTCGGAGAACTCCATGAGCGGCCGGCTGATGTTGCCCTCTTGCGTGGTCCCCGGCCAGCCTATCCACAGCCCGCCGTTGCGGCTCAGGACCGGCGCCAGGGCGGTAACCAGGCCTCCGGACCCGGGCTGGACAACCCAGTCGTTGTTCCTCCAGTTCAAGACAATGGGCAGGCGGTTGGAAACCACGACCAGTCGATCGAACTTCTCCTGTCGCATAAGGCTCATCCTTCCAGGACATCAAAGCGATGAAAGCGCATCATGAAGTTGCCCCGGCCCTGGGTTGCCGAGCGCAGCTCGGTGGAAAACCCAAACAGCCGACTGAGCGGCGAAAGAGCCTGAATCACTTTCCCTCCGCCTCGATCAAACATGTTTTCGATTTTCCCGCCCTTGGTCCCGAGGAGGGAGACCACATCGCCGACGAAGTCCTCGGGAACGATGATCTCCACATTCATGATCGGCTCCATGAGCAGGGGATTGGCTTCAACCAGGGCCTTTTTCAGGGCTCCGCCGGCAGCCATGTGATACCCGATCTCACTGGAGTGCTCCTGCATCGCGCCGAGGTCCAGCACGTGCACCCGGACTCCCTGCACCGGAAAGCCACGGATCACGCCGCTTTGCAGGCCGTCCTCCAGGGCCTGGTAGATGCGCTCGGTGTACGCTTTCGGCCAGCCGTCCACCGCGCAATCGAACAGGATCTGGTTCTCCCTGTCCCTGGATATGGGCTCCACCTTGAGCTTGAGATACCCGAAGTGAAGCTCCTCGCCGAGCTCTCTGTGAAACTCCTCTTCCGCCCTGGCCTTTTTGCCGATGGTCTCCCGGTAGACCACCTGGGGCCGGCCGGCACGAAGCTCCACCTTGTACTCCCGTTTCAGGCGTTCCAGAACGACTTCCAGATGGAGCTCGCCCATCCCGGAAAGAATGATCTGCTCCGTATCCTCGTCCCGGTGCATGGAGAGTGTGGGGTCTTCCTGCAGCAGCTTGCCCAGAGCCTCCAGGAGCTTCTCCTCCTCAGGCGCGTTGCGCGGCTCCAGAGCCAGTGAAATAACCGGCTTGTACTCGCTGATCCGCTCCAGAAGGATAGGGTCAGTCTTATCGCCCAGTGTATCTCCGGTGCGGACTTTTTTCAAACCGGCAGCGGCTACTATCTGTCCCGCCTTGGCCTGATCCAGGCGCTCCTTATGCCCGGCGTGCAGGGTAAAGAGCCTGGCCACCCGGTAGGACTCGTCCTGGGTGACGTTGTAGACGCTGCCCCCGGCGTCAACAGTCCCGGAGTAGATGCGCATCAGGGCCAAGAGCCGGCTGCTCTCCACGCTCACCTTGAAGACCAGGGCGGATAGAGGGGCCCGGCTGGCTACGGGAAAGGACTTCTCCTTGCGGGTCTTGGGGTCCACTCCTTGAATCCGGGAGACCTCAAAGGGCGAGGGAAGGTACTCGCAGATCCCGTCCATCAAGGGCTGAACCCCGATATTCTTCAGGGCGGAGCCCACAAAAACCGGCACCGCCTTCAGCTCCAGGGTGGCCCTGCGAACGGCTGCCTTGATCTCAGCGCTGCTCGGCTCCTCCCCGGAGAGGTAGCGCTCCAGCAGCTCCTCATCCTCCTCGGCCGCATTCTCGATGAGCCGCTCCCTCCAGGATGCGGCCCGCTCCTGCTGCTCCCTGGATAGATCGAGGGTTTCCACCTGCGCCCCGTGGCTCTGGACATCGAAACGGAGGAACTTTTCCGCCAGGAGATCTATGACCCCGGTGAACTCGCTACCTGCTCCTTCGGGAATAAGCAGGACCAGCGGCTTGGCCTGCAGCTTGTCCTGCATCTCCTGGATCACCCCCTCGAAGCTCGCACCCAGGCGGTCCATCTTGTTCACGAATGCCAGCTTAGGGACATGGTAGTGCTCCGACTGCCGCCAGACGGTCTCGCTTTGCGGCTCCACTCCCCCTACGGCGCAAAAGACGCCCACCGCACCATCCAGCACCCGGAGCGAGCGCTCCACCTCGATGGTGAAGTCCACATGGCCGGGGGTATCGATGATATTGATCTGCTTATCCTTCCAATGGCAGGAAGTGCAGGCCGAGGTGATGGTGATGCCCCGCTCCTGCTCCTCCGGCATATAGTCCATGGTGGCCGTACCCTCGTGTACCTCGCCGATGCGGTGAATTCGCTTCGTGTAGTACAGGATCCGCTCGGTCAGAGTGGTCTTGCCGGCGTCGATATGGGCGATGATGCCTATATTGCGGATGGAGTTGAGATACTTGTCTTTTCCGGAAGCCTGGTCCATTGCCCTTCCCCGTCGTCCAGATTGCGGTCTTTGATTTTCTGTTAGTAGTCAGCTTTGCCTGCGGCAAATCTGCCTTAATGGGTTTAGATTAAATAAGAATCCAAGTTCTTCATTTTTTACGAATATATGCTGAAAGCCGCTATAGCCGGAGTTGACCCGGCACTCAGTTCGCCCAATCTCAGCTCGAGCTTGAATAAGAGCAATTGCTCAGTTGTAAAGCCTCAAATGAAAAAAGGTTGCAGTCAAACTGAGTGCCGGGTGAGGGGTTGGAAAGTGGAGTTCATACGAGCGCAGCCTCCGTCTACGCTGACTACTGTAACAGGGGATGGGAGCTATGGCCAATCCGCCTGCGCGTACCAGGCCAGGCGGCGCTGCAGGAAAACCTCCCGCGTCAGCTGGGGCCAAGCCCAGCTGGCCTCCTGACCCGGTCCCAGTACCAGGCGCTGACGATCCAAGGCTGAGGGAATGAGGCGTGGAGGAACGAAGAGCCCGTCCACATCCCGGCTCACAAAGGCGGTCCAGTCAGCAGACGGGGCCTCCCGGCCGGAGGCAGGCGGTGGAGCCCCCGGCCCGTGCCGGAGGAGCTCCAGGCTCGGATGGGCGAACCGCAGGGCCTCCTCGTCCCAGATGACGGACTCCTCGTACCACAGCCCCACCGAGCGCGGCGGGTCGAGAGTGACACTACGGGACTTGCAATTGTGGGCTCCGGGCAGGAGGCCCTCACCCAGGCAGAGAACGGTTCCCCAGGGGGCAACCCTGTCCAGGTGGTCCACAAGCGAAGGCAGATGCTCCCGGGGAAGGGAGTACATCCGCTCCATGCCCGCCAGCTCCATGGCGCAGACCAGTGAAGGGGGCCAGGGAGACCCGGCGGCTCGGACCACCAGGCAGCACTCCACTCCCAGGCTCACCGGAGGAAGAATGGCGGCTAGAAGCTGGGCCGGGGAATCTATTTCCGGGGTAAGAACGGTCAGAGTCCAGGGCACGGGCCGCAAGCGCTGCACCGTCACCATGCCTGTGCCCCAGTGCGTCTCGCTGCGCTCCTCCTGAACGGAGTACTGGCTGTAAAACTCGAAAAGCTGAGCGATCGTTTTTTTGAGCCGAGCCCTGGCAGTTTGATCCAGGGAGGCATAGGCCTGATCCAGCTCGCCTTCCTCGAGCCCGTAAGCCTCAAGCCATTCCGGAGTCAGCTCCCGGCTCATGCTGCTCGCCATAGATGGAGGGATAAAAGGTCTTGCTGCAGCTGGGCCAAAGCTAGAGCCATCGAAACCATTGCTTCCAGCTGCCCCTTTGCTCGGCCCGCTCCTGCTCGGAGCGCTTCACCTGGTAGAGATAGTAGGCCTGGTGGCTGCGGTCCGAGGCATAGGCCCGGATATCCTCGAGCTCCTGGAAGTTCTGCAGCACATACCGGTATCGCTTCCAAGCGGAAAGGTACTCCCCACGCCGCCAATAGAAATCGGCCACAAAAAGCTCGTGCTCGGCTTGAAAGCGACGGCATTTGGTAACAAAGTCCTCCGACTTCTCGGCATACTCGGACTCGGGATAGCCTTGCACCACCCGGGTGAAGTACTCCAGGGCCTCAGTGATGTTCTCCTGGGGGAGGTCTATGGATTTGAACTGCTTGAAGTTGGACCTTCCGATCTGAAACAGGACGTAGGGAATGTCCTCGCTTCCCGGATGGAGGGATTCGAACTCCTTATAGGCCCCTTCCGCCGCCCGCATCTGGCCGTCCAGAAAGTAGGCGTCGGCAAGACCCAGCTCCGCCTGAAGCGTATAGGGGCTGAAGGGGTAGCGTTCTTTGAGCTTCTGGTAGTACTCGATGGCCTCGTCGTAGTCCTTGTCCTGCATGGCCCGGTTTCCGGCCTGCACCAGCTCCTGGGCCGTATCCGTTGGCGGCTGCAGAAAGAAATAGTCGATCATGCCGCAGCCGGTTAGCGGCAGCAGCGCCAGGCCAAGAGCCAGCAGCAGCCAGATCCCCTTATTCATGCGGAGTCTCTTCCAGGTAGATATGGGCCGAGTGGCCTGCAGCGGCGCCGTCGCCTACCGCTGTGGTGATCTGCCGGCATCGCTTGGAGCGGTTGTCGCCAGCGGCAAAGACGCCCGGAACACTGGTCCGCATCTCGGTATCGGTGATAAGGAAGCCGGCTTGGTCCCGTTCCACGGAGTCCGGTACAAAGCCTACCTGCGGCTTGATGCCCACGAAGATGAAGACGCCGTCAACCGGAAGCGAGCTCTCCTCGCCACTCTTCACGTTCCTGACATCCACGCCGCTGACCTGATCTTCGCCAGTAATCCGCGTTGGCACGGTATCCAGGAGCAGCTCGATGTTATTTTGGCTCTTCACCTTGTCGGAGTACACCTTTTTGCCCCGAAAGGCGTCGCGGCGGTGAATGAGATAGACCTTGCGCGCCAGCCCGGCCAGATAGAGAGACTCCTCCAGGGCTGTGTCCCCTCCCCCGACAGTGGCAATAACCTGATCCCGGAAGAACTGCCCGTCGCAGAGTCCGCAGTAGGAGACCCCTTTACCGCTGTACTCCTCTTCCCCTGGGAGCCCGAGCTGCCTGTGCTCCGCCCCGGAACAGATGACCACTGTCTTGGCCTGGATCTGCTCCTGACCCACCTGCAAGACGTGCTCTCCGGGCTGAAGATCCATGGACTGCACTTCGTCGGTCAGCTTATCAAAGGAAAAGCCCTCCAAATGGTTGGCCATGAGATCAACAAGCTCATAGCCCTTGATCCCCTGGGGAAATCCCGGATAGTTGTCTATCCACTCCGTATTGAGCACTTGCCCGCCAGGAGCGAACTTTTCCACCCAAGCTATCGAGGCTCCGGACCGCAACAGGTAAAGTGCCGCGGTGATGCCGGCCGGACCGCCTCCGATGACTACAGAATCATAATGCTTCATTAGGAAAGCGCCTTGGTATCGATCATTTCCTTGAGGTTGCTCTTGGATACCGCTCCAGTGACCTGCCCGGCCACATCACCGTTCTTGAACAGAATGAGGGTCGGTATGGCCCGAATGCCGTACTTGCTCGGGGTGCTGGGGTTTTCATCCACATTCATCTTGACCACCCGAACCTGCTGCTCGTACTCCTTGGCCAGCTCCTCAAGGACCGGAGCGATGGCCCGGCAGGGTCCGCACCAGGGGGCCCAGAAATCCACCAGAACGGGGATCTCGTTCTTCAGTACTTCCGAATCAAAGCTTGAGTCTGTAACTGCATCAGGCATGGTCCATCTCCTTTATGGTTCACTTTCTCACTGGGTTTTAAAGCGCGGCCGGATGTTTCAGCTGCATGGTACCGCATTGTCCGCATCAGGCCAAGCGCTGTCTGAAAAAAAAAGGCCGTTGCATCTGCCTTGGCAGAGGCCTGAATGGCGCTTGCCCACATAAACTTTAAAAAGTAATAATCCTCTTTTCCGGTGTCAAGAACATGCCGAATAATCCCAGGGTATAGGGCGGCCCCGGGGAACTGCCTCCAGGTCGAGATGATGGCAGTACCCGGCCTCTGCCAGCCTGAGCCCGGCTGCAGCGATCATGGCTCCGTTGTCGGTGCACAGGCCGGGGCTGGGTATGATCAAAGGCAGCTGCTGCTCCTGTGCCAGCTGGCTCATGGCCGAGCGGAGCATGGAGTTGGCAGCCACCCCTCCGGCAACCAGGAGCGAGGCCGCTTCCGGATGCCTGGCCAGGGCTCGCTTGGTCTTGATGCTAAGGGCCCGCACCACGCTCCGGGAGAACGAGGCGCAGACCTTGGGCAGGCCGGGGTGCTTGACGGCTATCTGCTTTGCCTCCGGCCGCTGCTGAAACTGCTCCAAGCGCAGATCAGGATGGGCGGCGAGATGATTGGCCACCGCGGTCTTGAGGCCGCTGAAGCTGAAATCGAGATGCGCATTGTCCACAAAAGGCACCGGAAACAGGTCAGGGTCCGCAGTGCCGAACCCGGAGAGCTCATCGATGTACACTCCCCCGGGATAGGGCAGATTGAGCATCTTGGCGGTTTTGTCGAAGGCTTCGCCTGCGGCGTCGTCGAGGCTTCGGCCCAGCATCTCCGCCTCCAGGGGCGATTTAAGGAGGTAGAGCTGGGTATGGCCTCCGGAGACGAGAAGGCCCAGGGCGGGGTAAGGGATCTGTCCTTCCAGCTCCGCGGCGAGCAGATGGGCCAGCAGGTGGTTCACCCCCAGCAGGCGGGCCCCGGTGCTCAAGACCGTTCCCTTGGCAAAGCCGAGGCCGACGAGGAGACTGCCCATCAAGCCGGGACCTCGGGCTACTGCCACCACGTCTACCTCTCCGATCTCCCGGCCAGACTCCTGGAAGAGGGCATCCACGAGCTTGGGCAGCATCCGAAGGTGCTCCCGGGAGGCGATTTCCGGAACCACACCACCGTAAAGGGAATGGAGATCCTCCTGGGAGCGGAGCTTGCTTTGGACCAAGCGCCCGTTCTCCATGAGGGCGACACCGGTTTCATCGCAAGAGGTTTCAATCCCCAGACAGAGAAGGCTCATCCGCTCTGCTCGTAGACCTCCTTAACCTTGAGCACGTCCGTTCTGGATCCGATGAACAGGGGCGTTCGCTGATGCAGCTCCTGGGGCTCCAGGTCCATAATGCGATGCACCCCGTCCGTGGCCATTCCTCCTGCCTGCTCCACCACCATGGCCAGCGGATTCGCCTCACAGAGCAGCCGCAGCTTTCCTCTGGGCTTTTTGGGGTCCCGGTAGTCGATGGGATACATGAATATGCCGCCATACAGGAGGTTGCGGTGGAAGTCTGCCACCAGGGAGCCGATATAGCGCAGGCTGTAAAGCTTGCCCAGCTCGCTGTTGGGGTCCTTGAACAGGGCAACGGCCCTTTGGGTCGGGCTGTCCCAGTAGTGCCAGTAAGCCTCGTTCACGGAGTACACCTTGCCCTGCTCCGGAATTTGAATGTCTGGATGCGAAAGGAGAAACTCCCCCACGCTGGGATCCAGGGTGAACCCGTGCGCCCCTCTCCCGGTGGTGTACACCATGACCGTGGAGGAGCCGTAGATGAAGTACCCCGCAGCTATCTGCTCCGAGCCCTTCTGGAGCACTTCGGTGAGGTCCACCTCCCGGTTCGTGCTCTTGTCCTTGCGGCGGTATATGGAGAAGATGGTGCCGATGCTCACATTGGCGTCGATATTGGAAGACCCGTCCAGAGGATCGAAGACCAGAAAGTAGTCCCCTTTGGGAAGCCTTTGCGGGATCTGGATCAGATCGGCCTGCTCCTCGGAGGCCATGGCGCAAAGAATTCCGGAGCGCTCCATCCTGTGGATGATCACCCGGTTGGCGAACTCATCCAGGCGCTGCACGTCTTCGCCCTGGACGTTGGTTTCGCCGGTATATCCCAGAACGTCAACCAATCCGGCCTTGTTCACTTCCCGGGATATGATCTTGGCCGAGAGGATGAGCTCGTTGAGCAGACGGGTAAAGCGCCCGGTGGCTTCCGGGGTCTGCTTCTGGTGGAGCAGCAGGTGCTCCGTAACTGTAATCTGGCGCATAGCCTTCCTCCTTGACTAAGAGTGGCGCTCAGCCCTTGCCTATCAACCTTCAACAGGAACGGCGTAGAACAGCGGCTCCTGCCCCACATACCTGGCCAGCCAGAAGAAGCGGCCGGCTTGGACCTCTACCTCGCCGGTAACGCCGCCTTCCAGGAACTTATCCCAGTTTGAAGCCAGAAGCTGCTCCGGGGCCTGGGAAAAGCCCCCGGACCACAAAACGCGATCCCTGGTGCAGACCACGAGCTTATCCGGCCCTGGAGAGCGATTCACCAGGGAGCGGAAATCGAAATGGGCCATCAGGTAGCCCTGCTTCTCATTGTCCTGAAAAAAGGGTCTCAGGATAACCATCTCCGGCCCCAGCGGGGTTTCGACCACCAGGGAATGCGTGGAGCGGTCCGTCCATTGCCGGGCCTGCTCAGCCATCTGCCGGACATCCAGGGTTTTCACCGGATGCTCCGGGTGGCGGCGAAGCACCTTGCCTTGGACATCCACGGCCAAAACCTCGTTGACCCAGGGAAACTCCTGGCTCAAGCCGGAGAATGCCTGCTCGCCGGGACCGCCCAGGACCTGAAGCTTGCGCACCAAACGCTCCAGCTCGGTGTCCACCGGAGCGCTCAGCCTGGCCAGCCGCTTTTCAGACTCCGCCAGGCCGGAGTTCTTGTCCAGCTCGACCTCGGCCGGCATAACGTAGCCCCGGTAAACCTCTTTCGCTTTCTTCCAGGTGCCGCAACCTGCCAACAGGAAAAGACTGACAATGAGAGCTATGGTCTGCATTCGCCGCATGTGCACCGCTGTACTCCCTTGGCAATTGTTCACCGCAAGCTTTTTGAGCTCTCGGTTCGCCGCTTTGTATCGTGCAGATGAAAAACAGCCTCCCCATCCCCAGCTTCATGGATTCAGCCAGGAATGGTGGGCTTCCTCTTGTCTTTGGGACAGAAAAAGAGCGCAGCTTCTCGCGCTCTTGCGCGAGAAGCTGCGCATGGGATTGAGTTTTCCCGGTCTTTGATTTACTTTCTCCCCAAAAAAGGAACAAACTTTCATGCAGCTTGCCTTGATTTTGCTCCTGCTTTTCATCTTCGCCTTGGCTGATGCCTTCATTTATACCCACATCAAAAACAGGGCGGAACAAGGCATCCAGGCCTTGGACAAAAAAAAAGAGACTCTCCTGACGCAGCACAAGGAGCTGGACGACGAGGTCAACAAGCTGCGGCGCGAGCATACCCGCCTGCAGGGAAGATACAACCTCCTCAAGCAGGAGATGCGGTCCGAGCCGCAACCCAGCCAGCAGAAAAGTTCTTTAACACCTGAAGACATCTTGTTGCAAGAGGAGCTCATCACCTCGGAGCAACTGGAGAAAGCCCAGAGCTACATCCAAAGGAACCACTCCCCCCTGTCTCTTCTCGATGCCCTTATCCTGTTGAACATCATTGATCTGGACACGGCCAACTATGTCAAGGCCAAGCACCAACCGCAGAGGTAGGCCCCATGACGACGTTGATCACCTTTTTATTCCTGCTTATGGGCTCTTTTTGGATTCTGGGCTACACCTATCAGCAGTATCAGACTCGGCTCAAGGTCAAGCAGAGGCAGCTAAAGGATATGGAGAGGAAGATGGGGCACGCAATGGAGAGGCTGGAGGAGCAGAAAAACGTATACCAGGAAGGCATAGAGGATTTAAAGGCCAAGATCGAAGCGCTCTCCCCCACTTCGGAGGAGGAAGGCGGCTAGGCCTTTTGTTCCAGCCGCGAGGCCAGCTTTTCCAGCCTATTGACCAGCTTGCGGCGTGAGCCCCGGCCCGGGGATGACTTGCTTTTGCCTCCCGCCTTCTCGGCTTGGGACTGCTCTCTGTGCTCCTGCAGGGCAGCGATCCTGCTTTGCAGCATTTCCCGCCGTTCCTCGGACTCCGCCCCTTCCAAAAGCTCGCTGTAGATTTCCAGCGCCTGGTCGTAGTCCCCCTGGGCGGCCAAAACATCGGCCATGGTCTTGGTACGGTAGGGCTCCCCTTCATCGGAGGAAGCCTTTTGCTCCGAGCCTTCCTCGCCGGCATCCGGCTCCTGCCTTGCCTCGCCCCGGTCCTGTTGAGGCCTCCCCGAGGAGGGCTCCCTTCCGCGGGCCTTGTCACCGTCCGCCTGCCTGAGGCCTTGCAGAAGCACCTCGCTCCAGCTCAGCTGCGGCTGCTCCATATGCTGCGCCAGGAAGCGCAGGGCTACAGCCGCATCGGCGCTTCCGGTTTGTTCCAGAGACTCGGCCCAGTGACGCCAAAACTCCGGATACTGGTTCAGCGCCTGAATCAAGGTGTCCAAAAGGCTTTTGGCCTCGGTAAAACGTTCCTCGGCTTGCAGGGTGTGATGCAGGAGAAGACGGGCTTCGAAATGGTCCGGGTGATGCTCCAAGCCGCTCTTCAAGGTCGATATCGCCTTTTCCGGCTCATGGTTCTCCAGATAGAGCTTGGCCAGTGAAAAAAAGAGCTTGGAATGGGGATCCAGACCGAGGATTTCTTCGTACCAGCTAATCTTCTCTTGCATGGCTCTGGTCTCCTGTTTTGGTGCCGTTCTCAGGGAAGAGATACAGGATTTCGCCGGGACGAACAAAGTGCATCTCGGTGCGTACGGCCTTCTCCTGATAGAGGCTGTCGTTTTTCAAGAGCCGGATTTCCCGGCTCAGGCGGACGTTCTCCTGCTCTATCCGCTGCAGCTGCCCGGCCAGCTCCTGCTGCAGCTCTTTGAGCCGAAGGTACTCCAGAAGGCCGCTCTCGCTCCAGATGAATTGTATGCCGAGAAACAGATTAAGTCCAACCAGAATGCAGAATGCAAGCCGCAGGATCATGGGCACAGCGTATTTTCGCTTCGGACATCAGGGCTCAAGCCATGCTTTCCTGCTTGGCCTTGCGCCAGGGTTCCAGGTATTGATCAAAGCTCTGCTGCGCCTGCTCCAGGAGATCGGAAATGCTCTCCCTGTCCTGGATGGACAGATAGCAGTTCACCCCGCGCACAAAGGCCTCGCCCGGATCAAAGCTTTTGGCCCGATCGCCGATAAGAATACAGTTGATCTCCCGCCGCAGGTAGCCGGGCCAGGAGCCGATCTCCTGCAGCAGCTCCTCCGCCTCGGGACCGTCCTGGATAAGAATCATCTGGTAGCTGTTGAGGCGCAGCTTCTGTAGGGCCTGAGCTGCGCGCTCGGCCCGGCTGAGCAGATACCCGCTCTCCAGCTGCAGAACCTCCTCGATCTTTTCGGCCCAGCTTCGGTCCCTTACATAGACAAAGGCTACCTCGGCACCGGGGGGGAACAGGTCCGGCTCGATATCGTAGGACTCTCCCTTGGCCTCGGGCTGCGGGGCATCCGCCTCCTGGGACCCAGCCGCAAAGCCTTCAGCAGAGCGATCCACCTGAACCTTGACCCCGCAAGAGGGGCAGGTAAAGCGAAATCTCGGCTTGTCCGGAATCTTCTCCAAAGGCAAGGCGAACTGCTTGCCGCATCCGGAGCACTGGGCCTTTACCGGGCCCTCGCGCCGCGCCTTTTCTCGGGCTTCTTCCTCAGACATATATTTTTTGCCTCAACGCTGGACCACCTTGTCTTCATAATCCGTATCCAGCTCCAAGCCGTCAATATCGGTTACCTTCTCGCCCCACTCCGATTTGATGCGATCGATCATCTGTCCCAGTCTGGACTTGTCCGAGCCGTTGAGCATGGCCACATCTTCGCTGATGATCCCGTTTTGGAACAGATCCGCCAGGTACTTGTCAAAGGTGACCATGCCGTAGCTGGAGCTCGATTCGAGCACGTTGTAGAAGTTTTTCTCCCCGTCCTCTCCGTTTTGGATAAGCTCGCGGATCCGGATATTGTTGGTCAGGACCTCAAAGGCGGCGATCCGGCCACCCTCGACCTTGGACATCAGGCGCTGCGAGACCACATACTTCAGGCTCTCTGAAAGCCGGCCCCGTATGAGGCGCTCTTCGCTCAGCTCGAACATGCCCACGATGCGGTTGATGGTCTGGGCCGTATCGCTGGTATGGAGCGTCCCCAGAACCAGATGTCCGGTCTCGGCCGCTTCCAGGGCGATATGCATGGTCTCCCGGTCCCTGATCTCCCCCACGAGGATAACCTTGGGGGCCTGCCGCAGGGCGGCCCTCAGCCCGGAGGCGAAGGAATCGAAGTCGATCCCCAGCTCCCGCTGGTTCACCGTGCCCTGCTTGTGGGTGTGCACGAACTCCACCGGGTCCTCCAGGGTGACGATGTGAATCCGTTGCGCCTGGTTGATGGCATCCACCAAAGCGGCCAGAGAGGTGGACTTCCCCGTTCCGGTTGCGCCGGTGACCAGAACGAGGCCGTACTTCTCCATGGCCATGCTGGAAAAAATCTCCGGCAGACCGAGATCCGCAAGCGTGGGCGGGTCGGTGGACAGCTGACGCATCACAGCGGCCAGAGAGCCCTTCTGGTGAAAGATGTTCACCCGGAAACGCCCCCTGCCCCGGAGCTCATAGGATAGATCGCAGGAGCCGGTCTGCACCAGATCCCGATAAAGACGCATATTTCGTCCCAGCATACAGGAGGCCATGGACTCCACCTGCCAGGGGTTCAGCCTTCCTGGATCCGGGGAAAGGGGAATGTCTCTGAGCTCGCCGTCGACCTCCGCCTGCACCGGCTTGCCAACTGTAAGCAGGATGTCCGAGGTTTTGGGGGCCTGATCCAGGGTCTGGGAGATGAGGTGATCAAACTGGGAGCGGAGCATGTCTAGACCTCGGTAAAGTCTTGCGGGGCTTCGCTGAGAAACTCGCGAAACTTCGATTTGTTCACCGCTTTGTTATAGGCCTGCTCCGGATCGATCTTGTTCTCCTGCAGAAGCTTCATGATGGCGTCGTCCAGGGCCTGCATGCCGTATTTGCGGCCGGTTTCGATCATGGAGTTGATCTGGTAGATCTTGTTCTCCCGGATGAGGTTGCGCACCGCAGGAGTGGCGATGAGAATCTCCAGGGCGGCCACCCGGCCCTTCTTGTCCATGCGCTTGAACAGGTTCTGGGCCACTATGGCCCGGAGGGAGTCTGCCAGGCCGGAGCGGATCTGCCCCTGCATGTCTCCAGGAAAGACCTCGATGATCCGGTCGATGGTCTTGGAGGCGGAGATGGTATGCAGGGTGCCGAAAACAAGATGCCCGGTTTCTGCAGCCTCCAGGGCGAGCTCAATGGTTTCCAGATCGCGCATCTCCCCCACGAGGATGATGTCCGGATCTTCACGCAACGCGCCCCGCAGGGCGGCCTTGAAGCTCTGCGAGTCCCGCCCCACCTCGCGCTGATTGATCAGGCAGCTGAGAGGATCGTGCACGAACTCGATGGGATCCTCGATGGTCAGGATGTGATCCTTGCGGCTGCGGTTGGCGTAATCGATGATCGCCGCCAGAGTGGTGGATTTGCCGCTCCCGGTGGGCCCGGTGACCAGCACGAGGCCCTTGGGCAGGGTGGCCAGATTCTTCAGAATCGAAGGCAGGCCCAGCTCGTCCACAGTGAGAATCTTCTGGGGAATCTCCCGGAAGACGGCCGAGACTCCCTTGCGCTGCAGGAAAAAGTTCACCCGGTAGCGGGCCACGTTGGGCACCTCGTAGGAGAAGTCCACGTCTCCGCTCTCCTCGAACTCCTTGACCTTGGGCTCCGGGGTGATCTCGTAGAGCATCTTCTTCAGCTCCTCATGCTCCATCGCCTTGAACTTCACCCGCTGCATCTCCCCATGCAGCCGGATGATGGGCTGCGACCCAGCGGAAAGGTGCAGATCCGAGGCACCGAGATCGTTCATCATTTTAAAAAAGGCATCGATTTGGGCCATGGCTCCCTCTATGGTTTAGGTAGGATTCCCAGTCATCGACGGTCGTTTCCAGCCAGGGGCTCCTCGTTCCAGGACCGGATGAAGCGGAAGAGATAGTTGCCCCCGGAAAACAGGGTAAGCAATAAGGCGATCCAGATAAGCACGGTGCCGAGGGGAACGGGATCAAAGCCCCACCAGGAGTAGTGGAGCATGAGCGGACAGATGGCCAGCACCTGCATAATGGTTTTCATCTTGCCGTACTTGTCTGCTGCGATGACCTGGCCCCTGTCCGCGGCCATGGCCCGAACGCCGGTAACTGTCATCTCCCGCCCTATGATGAGAATCACGATCCAGGCCTGCAGCCAGTCCAGCTGCACGAGCATGATCAGGGCCGAGGTCACCAGGAGCTTGTCCGCCAGAGGATCGAGCAGCTTGCCCATGCTGCTGACCAGGTTGTACTTTCTGGCCAGCAGGCCGTCGAAAAAGTCGGTTATCGAAGCGAGAATGAAGGTGATCATGGCCAGGAGGCAGGTGGCCTGATTAGGGAAGTACAGGAGGAGGACGATAACCGGTACGGCCAGAATGCGAATCAGGGTGAGATTGTTGGCCAGATTGAGCATGCCGTCTACTTCTCGCTTTTATAGGCTGCATAGAGATCGAGCACTTTGCGAACGTAGCGTCGCGTTTCCGGATAGGGAGGGATGCCGTTGTAGGCGTCCACTGTCCCCGGGCCGGCATTGTATGCGGCCAGAGCCAGCTCCACCTCCGGGAACCGCTCCAGGAGCTGATTCAGATATCTCACTCCGGCGGCAATGTTGGCCTCGGGATCGAATGGACGCTGCAAGCCCAGGTCATTCTGGGTTTCGGGCATGATTTGCATCAGCCCCTGGGCCCCTTTGCTGGATACCGCGTTCGGCCTATAGTCCGACTCCACCTCCAGCACCGCCTGGACCAGGCAGGGATCGATGCCGTGGGTCCGGCCGTAGCGC
Source organism: uncultured Desulfohalobiaceae bacterium (assembly GCA_964595165.1). Classification (GTDB taxonomy): domain Bacteria; phylum Desulfobacterota; class Desulfovibrionia; order Desulfovibrionales; family Desulfothermaceae; genus CAZQPF01. Next base: position 17,108 of record CAZQPF010000004.1, on the reverse strand, counting down.
TGAACCAGACTGAGGATGGACTCCCGCCGGATCCTCCCGGAGGAAGCCGGGGGGTTCACCGGCTGATAGGACGGGGATTCCGGAAGATCCGTGAAGTGCAGAACTCCGTTCGCATCCTCGTAATAGTATATGGTGCCGGCGCATGGCGTGTCCCAGCCAAAAGCGCAGATCAAAAACATAGCTGCCAGGAACAGGCACAGCCGGCGCATCCCTGCCGGTTCACGGAACCTTCCAGCCATACTCCCCCACGAGGCCGACAAAGTTGGCCCATCCCAGATCCTGTCGGAACCAGCGCTTGCCTTCTCGACGGATCCGGATCAACCGCTGCCCCTGGTCATTGCTCTGGATGGGCATGACCAGCTGCCCCTCCTCGTCGAGCTGCTTGAGCACTGGCGTGGGCACGCTCGGTCCGCCGGCGGTAATGAGTATGCGCTGGAAAGGGGCTTCCTCCGGCCAGCCCAGGGTGCCGTCGGCCAGCTTGAGCTTGACCCGGAAGTAGCGGAGCCGATTGAGCCGCTTCAAGGCCTCGAGATAGAGGGGCTTGATACGTTCCACACTGAAGACCTCGGCTCCCATCTCGGCTATCACAGCCGCTTGATATCCGGACCCGGTGCCGATCTCCAGCACGCGGCAGCCCGGCTCCAGGTTGAGGGCTGAGGTCATGTGGGCCACCACATAGGGCTGGGAGATGGTCTGCCCATAGCCTATGGGTAAGGCATTGTCGCTGTAGGCTTGCGCTTGCAAGGCCTGTTCCACGAACTCATGCCTTTTCACCCGTCCCATGGCCTCCAGGACCCGGGGATCCTCGATGCCCTTGGCCTCGAGCTGCTCCCGGACCATGGCGGTCCGACGAACCTTCAAATCCAGCTGCAACACCGGAACCTCTCGCCCAGTTGACGGACTTCAGCCCAAAGGTTGAACCGGGCTCCCAATGGAGGCATGCTCCAGCAGCTGATGCAATTCCTGCCTTACCTTGTCCAGGAATTGTCCATACACCTCCCGTATGGTTTCGGAGAGGCAGAAGTCCCATCGCAGCTCTGCCGGCTCGATGCCGAGCAGGGAAACCTGGAGCGGGTTGCCCAGGAGCTCGGCCAGGGTGATCGCCTCCCACAGCCTTTGATCGCGCAAGCAGCTCCGGTGCTCGATGAGCTCCTCATGGCCGTAGCGATAAAGGGTCCCTGGGCTATGGCCGTTTTGAAAGGCCTCGAGGATGAGCAGGCTGGAGTAGCCCTCCAGAGAAAAAGGGCCGTTCTCTATAGCGGTCTGGTGCCTGAAGGCCACATTTTCCGGCCAGCCCTCGCGATAGAGGTCCCGGACGGCATAAAACCCCACTCCGCTGTCTCCGTTAAGCGCGTTGCCCAGCCCCAGCACCATGAGATTGCTCATAGCTCACTCTCCTTCCCGGGAGCGACGTTTCGCTTTGCTCTTTTTTCCAAATGCACCGGCAAAAAGTCATGTGCGATGGATTCAAGCGCAAGTGAGTTCTTGTAAGTTCCTGACTCAAGGGCCGCAGCCATGGATTTCATGCGGATATCTCTACCTGCTGCATGGCCTGCTCCTGCTCCTCAAAGGAGGCAAATCCAGCTTGATGCAGAGCATCCTCCACAGTGGCTTCCCAATCCCAATTGGCATAGATCACCGGTTTATGCAACTTGTGGCGGAAGATTTCCAGCTCCTGCCGATAGAACTCCTCCTTGGGCGTTCCCAGATTGTACTGCAGCTGCTCGTGAAGCCGGGCCATCTCGCCTTCGTACCATTCCATGATATCTGCGGCGGTGGTGTTCTGCTTGATAATATGCCCGTAGCGCTCTTGGTTCAGCTTGTCGCAGAGCCGGTTGAAGTGCTGCTCTTTCAGCCAGGAGCCCAGCTTCCGAATGGAGATGTTCTCCTGCTCCAGGGCGTGGATCTCCTCCTTGGTCTGGGCGTAGGTATCCGCAACCACGGATGCGGAGACGATGCCGGCGACACAGACCAGCCCGCGGATGATCTTGCTGTTGGAGACGCCCTGCCCGCAGAAGCCCACCTTCTTGCCGTACTTTTGGCCGGTGAAGATGGTCACCAGAATGGCCCAGACCACGGAAGGATCCTCTTCGTCGTATATCTGCCGCAGCCTGGAGTTGTCCCGATCGGTACCCAACACGAGCTGGGTCATGTCATTGGAGCCGATGGAGAAGCCGTCGAACTCCTGAATGAACTGCTTGGCCAAAATGGCGTTGCTCGGGATCTCGGACATGAGGATGATCTTGAGATCCTCCTCCCCGCTGCGCAGGTTGTGCACCTCGTTGATGTAGCGCTTCATGCTTCTGGCCTCTTCCAGGGTCCTCACAAAGGGGAACATGATCATCAGGTTCTTGCCTCCGAAGGCACCCCGGGCCAGCTTGAAGGCCTCGATCTCCCAGTCGTGCAGGTTCCTGGATACGCCGCGATACCCGAGCATGGGATTGTCCTCCACTTGCTCGTAGAGCAAGCCTCCCATGAGGTTGCGGTACTCGTTGCTCTTGTAGTCGGTGGTGCGGTAGACGATCTCCCGTCCGTAGAAGGCCATGGCGAAGAGGGCCAAGCCCTGGGCCAGGGTCTGAACGTAGAGCTCCTTGCCGGTTCTGTATCCCCGCGAGCGGATGTGATGCCTGATCTTTTCCGGAAGCGCCTTGATGTCCTCCATGGTCAGGCTGAGGCCCACCTTCTGGGCGACATCCTTGCGCATCTTCCGGATTCGTTCCAGAACCTGCTTGACCTCGGGATGATCCTTGACGCCTTCCACCTGGGCCCGGATGCGGTCCTTGATCTGATCCCGCTGCTGCCTGGACTCCGGATCGTTCTGTCCGAGCTGGAGCAGCTGCTCGGAATAGCCCATCACCTGGCTGACATGCTCCTCGAGATCGGTGGAGGTCTTCAGGATGTCCAGGCGCTGCGTGGCCCGTTCCAGATAGTTGTCCAGCTGGTAATCGAGCTCCCGGATCTTGCGCTGCAGGGCCAAAACCTCTTCGGTGCCCCGAGCGCTGGCCTGCTCGCTCAGCTCTTCGATCTGCTCCCCGAGCCCGGTGAGGATGCCCACATACTTGCGCAGATTGAGATCGAAGGTCAGAATGCCGGAATCGAGCTGCTCCTTGACTATCTTGGTGAGCTGATCCTCCAGCTCCTGCAGCTTGGCTTCCACCGCCTGCTTCAGGGTACCGTGGTCGTAGGCGTCCAAAGCCAGGGGATGCACGCCTATGTTGCCCAGCATGAACTCGGCCCGGAGAAGTCCGACCTCGAAGTCCGGAGACTGGCGCAGGCGGGACAGGAAAAGGGACTGCCCCACATCCGCCAGAATGAGCCCCACTTTGGTCCGGGTAGCCGGAAGCTTGCTCACGTCCACCTCGCCTCCGACCTCAACCAGCGGCAGCTGCGAGCGGTAGACCTGTCCCCTGGATCCGTCCACCGTGACCTCCTGTCCGTCCAGGGCCCGCAGGAGCTCCACGCGATTGATGCCGATGACGGAAGGAATTCCGAGCTCCCGGGAAGTGATGGCTGCGTGGCTGGTATCTCCGCCGGCGCTGGCCAGTACCGCAGAGGCGATGCGCATGCCGGGGACCATATCCGGATCGGTGCGCTCTGCGGCCAAGATATCGCCCTTGTTCACCTTGTTCAGCTCCAAGGCGGAGCGCAGGAAGCGCACCTTGCCCTTGCCCGCCCCGCGCGAGGCCCCGTTGCCCGTAAGTATTACCTCGGCCCGCTGCAGCGACTCCTGATCGACCTCCAGGCGGCGCATATAGATGGTATGCGGGTTCTTCTCATACTCCTCGTTCCATCTGGTTTCGGGGCGCGCCTGGACGAACCACAGCCGGTCCCACTGGTCGATGCAGAACTCGGTATCCATGATGATGCCGCCGTAGGCCTGGCTGATGGCGCGCACCCCCCTAGCCACGTCCTCGGCCTGGGCCAGGGAGAGCGACCAGCGGTAGACCTCTTCCTCGGAAACGCCGACCACCTTGGTGCCGCT
>CAZQPF010000004.1:0-13116 GCA_964595165.1 uncultured Desulfohalobiaceae bacterium | reverse complement strand
GACGATCTTTTTGTCCTTGGTGCCCATGTAGCGAATGACCACCTCACGGCCGTCGTCGCGCTGGAAGACGTAGAACTTGTCCGGGGTGACCATGCCGGAAACCACCGCTTCCCCCAGCCCGTAGCTGGCGTCGATGGACACCAGGTCCTGGCGGTCCGTGCCCCGGCATCCGGTGGCGGTATCCGCGCTGAAGGCGGTCCCGGAAATGACCGGGTTAATCATCCGCATCACGCACACGGACAGGGAGGTGTTCTCGATGGACCATTCCTTCTTGGCCTGCTCGGCACGGGAGTCGTCCCCGGTCTTCTCCGCCTGGGACACGGCATCCAGAATGGCTTCGCGGCGGTAGGTCATGGAGCGCAGGTTATAGGCCGAGGCGCAGTCCCACTGATAGGCCTCGACACATTCCTTTTCGCTGGTGATATTCAGATAGGTATCCTGCAGACCGGCAAAGGCCTTTTTGCGGCTGTCCTCCCCGGCAGCGGAAGAGCGCACCGCCACCGGCACATTATCCAGCCCGGCTTCTTTGCAGATCTCGCGGTAGGCCGAGGCCGCCGCCCGGCGAATATCCTCCGGCATGTCCACGGACAGGATGGCCACCTGGACCAGCACGGAACGCTTGCGGAGCTGGTCGATGCCTTCCGGAGAGACGGCAAAGCCTTCGACCACATTATTGATGAACTTTCTCAGCCGGATCAGGTTGTCCCCTCCGGACTTGGAATGCATATCCCGAACCCGGGAAGCGATCCGGCGAACGAAGTTCTTGAGAAAGTCCGGATCGGCGTTGACATCAACGCTGCTCCAGTTGATCTTGTCGTACTCCTGCTCCACCACGGATCTGATCTGAGAGGCGTTGACCCGTGTCTCATCCAGGAGACGGTGAAAGGCGGTCGAAGATATGGCCCGGAACTGAGGGGCCCGGATTCCTTCCAGCTCGCTGATGATGGCTGTATTGTAGTTCTTGCCGCCCACCAGCAGCTCGCCCTCCTCTCCGAGGGCGACGATATCCGCTCCGGTGAGGACAAGCTTCTGGCGTATAGCCTCCAGGTTCTTTCCGGCCGAGCCCTTGTTACCGGAAGCCTTGTTACCGGACCCGGGCTTGCGGTCCTTGTTTTTGACCTCCGTCATGGGGACACCCTCCTTGCATGATTTATATGCCCAGTAGCAAAAAAAAGAACAACAAACAAGCTCTGCCCTGTATCACCGCTCCACCAAGCGGTGGCTGCGCTCCCTTGGGCATGAGCATAGCACACACTTGGCACAGTGTGTCCGTAGCGCTGCCAGCCGAATAGTATCTCTAATATGCAAAATGCAGGCCTCCTCTCCAGGCTACTCCGGCAAATCTCCTATCTCCTGGGCCACTACATCCCCCATCCGGGAGCAGCCGAGGAGCTCGGTACCCGGACGGTAAAGATCCACGGTGCGGTAGCCCTTGGCCAACACCCCGGCCACCGCCTGTTCCACTAGGGCCGCCTCTCTATCCAGAGACAGGCCGTACTTGAACATCATGGCCAGTGAAAGGATCGCGGCCAAGGGATTGGCCTTGTCCTGACCGGCAATATCCGGGGCGGAACCGTGCACCGGCTCGAAGAGCCCGCCCCCCTGATCGCCGAGGGATGCGGAAGGCAGCAGCCCGATGGAACCGGTAATGATTGCGGCCTCGTCGGACAGGATGTCCCCGAAGAGGTTGGAGGTGACCAGGACATCGAACTGGGCCGGATTGCGCACCAGCTGCATGGCTGCGTTGTCCACGTACATATGCTGCAGCTCCACCTGGGGATAGGAGTCTCCCAGCTCGGCAATCACTTCCCGCCACAGCCGGGAGACCTCCAGCACATTGGCCTTGTCCACCGAACAGAGGCGTTTGTTGCGCCGCATAGCCAGCTCAAAGGCCAGCTTGCCGATGCGGCGTATCTCCGCTTCGCTATAGCGCATGGTATTGTAGGCCACACGCTTCCCCGGAGAGCCGTCGCATCCCCGCGGGGTGCCGAAGTAGATGCCTCCGGTCAGCTCCCGGACGACTAGGAGATCGATCCCCCCGGCCACGATGTCCTCCCGCAGCAGAGAGCCCGCTTGCAGCCCATCGAAGATTACGGCCGGGCGCAGATTGGCGTAGAGCTCAAGCGCCTTGCGGATGCCCAGCAGCCCCTTCTCCGGCCGCAGATCGGCCTGCAGACCGTCCCAGCGTGGTCCGCCCACGGCGCCGAGCAGGACCACGTCCGCCTGCTTGCAGGCGGATACGGTTTGCTCCGGCAGAGGGCTGCCTTCCTTATCCACGGCCGCACCGCCGAGGAGATGCTCCTGGCAGTCAAAGCGGTGGCCGAACCGCTGCTCCAGGCTCCGCAGAACCTTCAGGGCCTGGTCCATAATTTCCGGACCGATACCGTCCCCGGGCAGGACGCAGCATTTCACTTCCATGCAGAGCTCCTTATCCAGACTTCTTCACGCTGTTGCAATAATGGCCAAGAGGTATCTACAATGATTTACTTGCAGCTCAGGTTGGGCGTAATATCGAAATCCGAAGCACGTAATTCGAAACACGCCCGAATAACTACAATTCGAATTTTGCTAAACGAGAAAGAGCTCTGTTATCAGGGCTCGCCAGCTGGAAATCGGACTTGATCAGCCAGGGGCACCGTCGGCCATTATTGCTGCACTTCAGCCCGATGCGCCCTCCTGGCTCAGCCTGCTGCGCACAAAGGGAACCAGCCCTCCCATCTGAAGAATCTCCTTCATGAAATCCGGAAGCGGCGAAAACTCTATGCGGTGCCCGGTGGTGACATCGGCAATGGTTCCTTGCTCCACGTCGATGTGCAGCCGATCTCCTGGTGCAATGGATTGCACCTCGGATCCGATCTCCAGGAGAACCAACCCCATATTGAATCCGTTGCGGTAGAATATCCTGGCGAAGCTGTGGGCCACAACCACGGGTATCCCGGCCCCCAGGAGCGCGAGCGGGGCATGCTCCCGCGAGGAGCCGCAACCGAAGTTGGGGCCGGCCACCAGAATATCCCCCTGCTCCACACTACTGACCCACTCCGGATCAAGCCCGGACATACAGTGCTGCCCCAGGACCTCCGGCTCGGTGCTCACCAGGTACCGAGCCGGTATAATGGCGTCCGTGTCGATATGCGCCCCTACCAGATGCGCCTTGCCCTCGAAATGCATTGCCGGCTCCTTGTCAGCACAGCCGGAAACTGCCCTGACTTATTGGGTATTTATTTGAAGACTCAACAATGAGAACTTTTTGAATAACATATTGCTTTGATTGCTGATATTGACGAACTGATTTGACTGTGAATGCTTTTGACTTATCTCTTTGATTTCTTTGCCTTAATATGAACTTTGAACTCTCAAGTTGAAGATAAGCCTGCCGCTCCCTATAGATCGCCCGGGTGGCGTATCTCGCCCGCTATGGCGCTGGCGGCGGCCACCGCCGGGCCGGCCAGGTAGACCTCGCTGTCCAGGCTGCCCATGCGGCCTTTGAAGTTCCGGTTCGTGGTTGCCAGACAGCGCTCCCCGGAAGCGAGAATGCCCATGTGCCCGCCGAGGCAGGGTCCGCAGGTGGGAGGCCCGACGATTGCCCCGGCGCGCAGGAAGACCTCCAGGAGCCCTTCTTCCAGGGCCTGGCTGTAGACTCGCGGGGTGGCGGGGAGAATGATGAGCCGAACCTGCGGAGCCGCACGCTGGTAGCGCAGGATGGAGGCCGCCTCCCGGAGGTCCGAAATCCGGCCGTTGGTGCAGGAGCCGATGACCACCTGGTCCAAAGCGACGCCGGCAACCTCCCGGACCGGCTTGACGTTCTCCGGAAGGTGCGGGCAGGCCACCTGCGGAGACAGGGAGGAGACGTCCATGGAAAGACGCTGCTCATAGCTGGCATCGCTGTCCGGCACCAGCGGCAGCGTATCCTTCCGCCCCGCCATCCGGCAAAAGGCCAGGGCCTTCTCGTCGGCGGCGAACAGCCCGGCCTTGCCCCCGGCCTCTATGGCCATATTGGCCATGGTCATCCGCGCCTCCACCCCGAGCTCCTCCGCCACCGGCCCGCCGAACTCCAGGGCCTTGTACAGGGCCCCGGCCACTCCGAGCCGGCCGATGACCGCCAAAATGAGATCCTTGCCGCCTACGAGCTCCGGCAGGGCGCCTTCCAGCTCGATCCTAATGGTTCCGGGCACCTTGAACCAGGTCCGGCCGAGGATCATGGCCGCGGCTACGTCGGTGCTGCCCAGCCCGGTGGCGAAAGCGCCCAGCCCGCCATAGGTGCAGGTGTGGCTGTCCGCACCCACCACCACGTCGCCGGGGCCGACGAGCCCCTCTTCCGGCAGCAGGGCGTGCTCCACTCCGCAGCTGCCGCCTTCGTAGTAGTGGGAGATGCCCATGCGCTTGGCGAACTCGCGGACCGTCTTGACCTGCTCGGCCGAAGCGATGTCCTTGTTCGGGGTGAAGTGGTCGCAGACCAGAACCACCCGATCCGGATCGAAGACCCGGGTGCCTCCCATCTCCTGGAAGGACCTAATGGCCAGGGGGGCGGTGATGTCGTTGGCCAGCACCAGGGAGACCCCGCACTGAATGATCTGACCCGGGCCGCTGATCTCTTCGCTTGCCTGCGCCTGGAGAATCTTCTCGGCTAAACTTTGGCGCATACCCGATCCTCCTGCTTTCTGGCCAGACGGTTCAAGGCGTTGATGTAGGCTTTTGCGCTGGCCACGATGATGTCCGGATCCGAGCCCCGACCGATAGAGGTACGTTCCCCATCCTCCAGCTTGACCGTGACCTCTCCCTGGGCGTCGGTGCCCCCGGTAATGGAGTTCACGGAAAAGCGCACCAGCCTGGGGCACTTGCCCACGAGCTGACAGATGGCGTTGAATACCGCATCCACCGGGCCGACCCCGAACTCGGAAAGCTGCTCCTCCTCCCCGTCGATCTCCATCTTCAGCGTTGCGGTGGGGATGGCCATGTTTCCGGAGAGCGAGCTGAGGTACAGAAGCTTGTACTTGTCCGGGATGCGATAGATCTCCTCCAGGACCAGGGCCTCCAAATCCTCGACATATACTTGTTTCTTCTTATCGGCAAGGCTTTTCACCGCCTCGAAAACATGGTCCAGCTGCTCCTGGCTCAGGCGGTAACCCAGCTGTTCCAGGCGCTGCTTGCAGGCATGCCGCCCGGAATGCTTGCCCATAACCATTTCCGAGGGCGGACGGCCGATGCTCTCCGGGGTCATGATCTCGTAGGTCTGCTTGTTCTGGAGCATGCCGTGCTGATGGATTCCGGCCTCGTGGGCGAAGGCGTTGCCGCCGGTCACTGCCTTGTAGGCGGGGATGGGCTGGCCGATGATCATGGACAGCAGCCGGCAGGCCGGAAACAGCTGCTCGGTGTGGATGTCCAGATGGATCCCGAAGTACTCCTGCCGGACCTTCATGCCCATGACCACCTCCTCCAGGGCTGCGTTGCCGGCCCGCTCTCCGATGCCGTTCAGGGTAACCTCCACCTGGCGGGCTCCGGCCTTCACCGCGGCCAGGGTATTGGCCGTGGCCAGCCCCAGATCGTTGTGGCAGTGGACGCTGAGGATGGCCTGATGCATATTGGGGACCCTTTCCTTAAGAAACACCACCAGCTCGGCATACTCCTGGGGCTGGGCGTACCCGACGGTATCCGGGATGTTGATGGTGGTCGCCCCGGAAGCGATCGCCGCCTCCACCACCTGGACCAGGAATTCCGGATCGGAGCGGGAGGCATCCTCTGCTGAAAACTCCACATTGGAGGTGTAGCCGCTGGCCCGGCTCACGGCGTTCTTGACCGTGCTCAGCACCTCTTCCCGGTCCATGCCGAGCTTGTACTGCATATGAATGTCCGAGGTGGCCAAAAAGGTGTGTATCCGGGGATGGCTGGCCTCCTTGATCGCCTCCCAGCCCCGGTCAATATCCGCATGGGAAGCCCTGCACAGGGCGGCAACCTGGGCTTGCTCCACCACCTGGCTGATCTCCCGCACGGACTCGAAGTCGCCCTGGCTGGAGGCCGGGAACCCGGCCTCGATGACATCAACCCCCAGGCTGTCCAGCTGTCTGGCCAGACGCACCTTTTCCTGGTTGTTCATGGTGGCGCCCGGAGACTGCTCCCCGTCCCGAAGCGTGGTATCGAAGATGAATATCTTGTCCTGCATATGTATGCTCCTTATCTCGACAGTCAAAAGTTTTTAAACTCTCAAGACTCCAAGAGCTGAAATCCAAAGCTCAAGCCTCAGCCAACAGCATGCAAGCCCCATTTCGCTCTGGGCTGGTCGCTCCAAGCCGCACCGGCCTGCAACCGCATATGAACAGGGACTTGCCTCCCGCCTCAATGAAGCGGGAATGCCGGAAGAAACAACGAATGGAAAGTGGTGTGCTTGTCACGAGGGCTTTTGGCGGGAAAGCCCCCGTAGATAAGTCCTGTTGTAAAGCGGCGAGTAGATAAAGGTATATACCAGGCCGGAAAAAAGATAGGTCAGAAAAAACAAGAACCCGATCAGCTTCGGCTCCGAGGCAACCAGTACAAAGACCAGGACCACTGCTACCGAGGCAGTATAGGGATGCGCCTTGAGCACCTCGAGATCCTTGAAGGAGGCGTAGCGCACGCGGCTGACCATCAGCAGGGACATGAGGTAGATGAGGCCCAGAACGAAGGGAGGCAGCACGACCGAGGCGAAGCCGGTTGGGAGGTAGGCCGAGAACAGGACCAGAGTAGCCAGAACGCAGGCCGCAGCCGGAATGGGCAATCCGATGAAGAACTTCTTGCTCTTTTGCACCCCTCGGATGGCGTGCACATTGAACCTCGCCAAGCGCAAGGCCCCGCAGGCCACGAAAAGAAATGAGCTCACCGCTCCCAGACGGCCGTAGGCCTGCGTCTGCCAGAGAAAAACGGTGACCGCAGGAGTTACCCCGAAGGCGACCAGATCGGCCAGGGAGTCGAGCTGGATGCCGAACTCCGAGCTCGCCTTGGTCATTCTGGCCACTTTGCCGTCCAAGCCGTCGCAGACGCAGCTGATGAGGATGGCCAGCGCCGTCAGCTCGAATCTCCCCTCAATGGCCCAGAGCAGCCCGAAGAAGGCAGCGAACAGGCTGGCAGTGGTGAACAGATTGGGAAGGATATAAATGCCCTTGTGCTTGGGCTCTTTTTGGGTTCGCATATTATTTCAGCGTCTCATTTCTGCCAGGACGGTGCAACCGGCCAGGACCTTCTGGCCGGGGTGAACTACTATTTCATAACTCGCCGGCACATAGAGGTCAACCCGAGAGCCGAAGCGGATGAGCCCAAGCCGGGAGCCACGTCCGAGCTCCTCCCCCTTGTGCGACCAGGCCACGATCCTGCGGGCCACGAGCCCGGCAATCTGGACCACGGTCCAGGACTGGTTATCCGGATCGATAATCCGCAGCAGGTGCCTTTCATTGTGCTTGGAGGCCTTATCCAGGGAGGCGTTGAAGAACTTGCCCGCCACATAGGCCTGCTCGATGATCTCGCCCTGTACCGGGCTGCGGTTCACGTGCACGTTGAATACGTTCATGAAAATGGATATCCGCTGCGAATCGTCCCCGGTAAAGGGCTCCTTGGTCCGATCCACAGCGATGACCTTGCCGTCGGCCGGAGATACCGCCAGCCCTTCCCCGTGGGGAACTACCCGCTCCGGGTCCCGGAAGAAATAGATGCTCCAGGCCAAGGCTAGCAGGGCGAGCAGCGTGGGGATGGGCCAGCCCAGCCCGGCCAGGGCCAGAGCTGTCAGAGCCAGAAAGGCCAGCAATGGGAGGCTTTCAGGGCAGAGCTCAATCGATCCGCGGCGCATAGATCCCTTCCTCATCACTGCAGCCTTCGGTCGCAGTGATATATTTGCTGATTATAAAGAGCTTGGAAGTTCAAGGCTCACAGTTGTTTTCGCATGGCGCATGGCGAAGAAAGCTGATAGGCAGCTTGAGCCCCATCAACCTCAAGGCGAAGGAGAATGCGATCAAACTGAGTTAAGGGTTAGTGGTTGCAATCTGGAGCTCATACGAGCGCTCGCCTAGCCTCGGCCAAAGCCGGGAACATAGAGTCGCTTTTCCAGCTTCTGCAATCCTATGGTCGCCAAGGAAACCAAAGCCAAATAATAGGCCCCGACCAGGAGGAATATCTCGGTAAAGCGAAAGGTTCTGCTGGCCAGGATCTTGCCCTCTCCGGTCAGCTCGATGCAGGTAATGATGTAGGCCAGGGACGAGTACTTGATGAGATAGATGAGCTCGTTGCCGCATCCTGGCAAGGCCCTGCGCAAAGCCTGCGGAATGATGATGTGCAGCATGGTCCTGGTGGTGGAGAACCCCAGGGATTGCGCCGCCAGGATCTGCCCCCGCTTGATGGACAGCAGGGCGCCCCGGATGTATTCCGAATGATAGGCCCCGCTGCAAAGGGTAAAGCCCAGAACCGCTGCCGTGTAGGGCTGCAGATAGATGCCGATGTTGGGCAGCCCGAAATACAGGATGAACAGCTGGACCACAAGCGGGGTTCCCCGGAATATGGTGGCGTATCCCGCAGCCAGCTTGGCAGCCCAGTACGGGGCAAAGCTTCGCAGCAGCCCCACGATGGTCCCTAGGACCAGACCCAGGCTCGCTGCAGGGAGGATGAGCAGCAGGGTGACGAGAAAGCCCTGGTTCAGGGCGGGCAGCGCCTTGTCGAGGAGAAACGGGACATCCATCAGGCCAAGCTTTCCCCGTAAATCTCGCTGATTTTGCTGCAAAAATCCTGAGTCCGGCTCCTTCCGGAGCCGCGGTGCGCCTCTAAGAGCTCGGTGGGCAGGCCCTGCTCCACGATGCGTCCCTGCTCCATGAACAGGATCTCCTGCGCCAGGGTCCTGGCAAATCCCATCTGGTGCGTGGCCATGAGCATAGTGATGTTCTGCTTTCCCAGATCGCGGATCACGGCCAGCACCTCGCCGATAAGCTCCGGATCCAAGGCCGAGGTGGGCTCGTCCAGCAAAAGGAGCAAGGGATCCATAGCCAGAGCCCTGGCTATGGAGACGCGCTGCTTCTGACCGCCGGAGAGCTCTGCCGGGTAGAGATGGGACATGGACAAAAGCCCCACCCTTTCCAGCTCCCGCTCAGCCCGCTTTGTGGCCTGCGCTTTGCTCAGCTTTTTCACCTTGCGCAGCGCGATCTGCACATTGCCCAAAGCGGTCAAATGATCGAACAGATTGAAATCCTGGAAAATCATTCCGATCTGCTGCCGAAAGGCCAAGAGATCCTTCTTGCGGCTAAAGGAGATCTCCTGACCGCCCAGGACGATGCGGCCGCTGTCCGGCAGGATGAGCAGGTTGATGCACTGCAGGAGCGTGCTCTTGCCGCCTCCGGAGGGTCCTATGATAACCTTGAGGTCCCCTTTGTTCATCCCCAGGGAGACGTCCTTGAGGATATCCTTTCCCCCCAGGGCCTTGGAGAGGCCATCTACGCGCAGCAATTCGGAGTCGTGCATTGTTTTCCCTTTTGCTCCCCGGGCTCGGGAGTCGCGGCCTCAGGCATGCGGCGAGTACCCCGGGATGCTCACCCGCTTCTCCAGAGCTTGCAGCAGTCGAATCCCGGCCCAGGTCAGAAGGAAGAAGACCGCCCCGGCGGTGATGTACAGGGCCAGCTGCTCATAGGTCCGGGAGGCCACGAAATGCGTCCGGGACATGATCTCCGAGGTGCCCAGGACAAAGGCAATGGCCGAGTCCTTGAGCACGATGGAGTACTCGTTGGACCACCCGGGAATGGACAGGCGCATGGCCTGGGGCAAGACTATGAAAGTGATGGCCTTGGTCTCGCTCATGCCGATGGCCCGGGCCGCCTTGAGCTGCCCCTGGGGAAGCGATTGCATGGCCCCTCGGAATATTTGAGACTGATAGGCCACCCCTCTCAGGCCCAGAACGAGCACCGAGGCGCAGAAGGCGCTGATATTCAGGCCCATGAGATTGAAGAGGCCGAAATAGAACAGGAACAGGAGCACCAGGACCGGAATCCCGCGGAAGAACCAGACGTAGATGCCGGCGAGCAACCGGAGCAGCCTGTTCCCGTAAACCTGGGCCACCGCCATGGGCACCCCGAGGACCAGCCCCAGGGACATGGCCCCGAGCACGATGCCCACGGTCACCAGGGAGCCTTGGAGAATGTAGGGCAGCGCCTCCTGGATGGCTAACAGCGAATCGAGCATAGCAGCCAAAGCCCTGTAGTTACCGAAAACAGCCGAGCACTGCAGCGAGGATTGTAAGCTTGGCGGCTTATCGGCAAGCCAAACATCGCTGCAGTGCTGAAAGAAGCCGATCTACTTCCCGGGTTGATATTTGTTCACCAGCTCATCCCAGTAGGGATCGTTCATCAGCTTCCGCAGGCCTTGATTCAGGGTTTGCAGAAGCTGCTCATCGCCCTCGCGCACAGCATAGCCGAAATTCTCCGGCTGCATGCCGAAGGTTCCCAGCATCTTGACCGGCTTCTTGGCCGCGGCGTCCGCAGCCGGAGCATCGTCCATGGCCGCGGCCTCGATCCGGCCGTTGACCACATCGGTCACGGCAAGCGGAGCCGAGTCGTAGTAGCGCAAGCGGAAGTTCCAGCCCTTTTGTTCTTTGTGATCCTTGAGCCACTCCGCTTCCGAGGTCCCCCGCTGCACGCCCAGGGTTTTGCCTCCTTTCATGACCTTCTCCACCGTGAGGTCGGAGTCCTCCTTGACTACGAGCACCTGCTTGATCTCCCAGTAGGGAATGGTAAAGTCCACTACCTTCTGGCGCTCAGGGGTAATGCTCATTCCGGAGGCGATCATGTCGATCTTTTCCGCCAGCAGGTTGGGGATGATCCCGTCCCAGTCCATGGGTTGATGCTTGACCTGGAAGCCCATCTCCTCGGCAATCCAGTTCACCGCATCCACATCGAAGCCGGTGGGGTTTCCGTTCTTGTCCACATAGCTGAAGGGAGGGAAGTTGGCGTCGATGCCGTTGATAATGGTCTTCTCCGCCAGTGCCGCTCCGCAGAACGAACAAATCGCGAACATAAGAGCAGTCAAAAGAATAGCCATCCGTCGCATGGTCTCACCTCGCATGCCTTGCGAATTGAAGCGCTCCGTTCACCCCGGAGGCCTCAATTCCGGTTACCAATACCAGTTGCCACCACACCCAGGGCAAAACAAGATTTCTTAGCTAACAAAAACTCGCTTCGGACTCAATATGCAAGTCAGCGCAGCCTCCGGCAAATCTTACTTATTGGAGGTTCTCAGCAATACCCGCCTCACCCGCTCGCACCTTGGGCCTTTTCCTTCTGCTCGATCTTGGCCCAGGTATCGCGCAGGGCCACGGTACGGTTGAGCACCGGCTTTGCCGCAGTGGAATCCGGATCGACGCAGAAGTAGCCTTTGCGCTCGAACTGGAAGCAGGTCAGGTCCTCCAGCTCCTGCAGGCCCGGCTCCACCTTGCAGTTGGAAAGTATCTTCAGGGAGTCGGGGTTGAGATGGGTCATGAAGTCGACCCCCTTTTTCTCTTCGGCCGTGGGATCCGCCTTGTTGAACAGACGGTCGTAGACCCGCACCTCCGCATCCAGGCAATGGCGGGCCGAGACCCAGTGCAGCGTTCCCTTGACCTTGCGTCCGTCCGGGGAATCGCCTCCCCTGGTCTCTGGATCATAGGTGCAGCGCAACTCCAGAATTTCCCCGCTTTCCTCGTCTTTGACCACCTCCTGGCAGGTAATGTAGTAGGCATAGCGGAGCCTGACCTCCCGGCCCGGGGCCAGCCGGAAGTACTTGCGCGGCGGATCCTCCCGGAAATCATCCCTCTCGATATACAGCTCGCGGGAAAAGGGAACCTGGCGGGTACCCATGGCGGGATCTTCCGGATTGTTGATCGCTTCCAGCTCTTCTTCCCCCTCCTCAGGATAGTTTACCACAACCACCTTGACCGGATCGAGCACGCCCATGTACCGCGGCGCCCTGGCGTTGAGATCCTCCCGCACCGCATGCTCCAGCATGGACATGTCCACCAGGCTGTCGCTTTTGCCAACCCCGATGCGATCGCAAAAGTTTCTGATGGACCGCGGCGTGTAGCCGCGGCGGCGCAATCCGGACAAGGTCGGCATCCTCGGGTCGTCCCAGCCGTGAACATGTCCCTGCTGCACCAGCTGGATCAGCCTGCGCTTGCTGAGCACGGTGAAACCCAGATTCAAGCGGGCGAACTCTATCTGCTTGGGCCGGGGCGGGTCGATGAGCTGCTCCAGGAACCAGTCGTAGAGCGGACGGTGATCCTCGAACTCCTGCGAGCACAGGGAGTGGGTTATGCCCTCTTCGGCATCCGAGAGGCAGTGGGCGAAATCGTAGGTGGGATAGATGCACCAAGCATCCTTGGTCCGGTGATGCCAGGCCTTGAGGATCCGAAAGATGACCGGATCGCGCATGTTGAGGTTGGAGGATGCCATATCGATCTTGGCCCGCAGCACGTGGCTGCCTTCGGAAAACTCCCCGGCCCGCATACGCTGGAAAAGATCCAGGCTTTCCTCCACGGAGCGATCCCGGTAAGGGCTCGGTGTGCCCGGCTCCGTAAGGGTGCCTCTGTAGTGCCTGATCTCCTCCTGGCTCAAGCTGCAGACAAAGGCCTGGCCCATCTCGATGAGCCGCACTGCGTAGCGGTAAAGCTTGTCAAAGTAGTCCGAGGCGAAGTAGAGATGCTCCTTCCAATCGTACTCCAGCCATTTCACATCCTGGATGATGGATTGCACATAGAGCTCGTCCTCTTTGAGGGGGTTGGTATCGTCGAAGCGCAGATGGCATCTGCCGCCGAACTCATAGGCCAGACCGAAGTTGAGGCAAATGGACTTGGCGTGGCCGATGTGCAGATACCCGTTGGGCTCAGGGGGGAACCGGGTGACGATGCATCCTTCCGGGACCCGTCCCTGGTCCAGATCCTCCCTGATGATGTTGCGGATAAAATGCGAGGGCGCTGCGGATTCCTTTTCGGACATAGTAATGGGGCTCCCTGCCTCAGACTGGTTTTGCTTTTGCTCGAATCAAGTCAGATTTGCCTCCGGCAAATCTGACTTATGGGGCTAATTTAAAAGAACTCAATCCCTTGATTTTAATGAGAATATACTGAAAGCCGCTATTGCCAGTTTGACC